>NZ_JBFACT010000018.1:0-135309 GCF_040640995.1 Amycolatopsis sp. NPDC021455
GACTCGACGTTGACGAACTCGCACGGCGTGAGGGCGCCGGACTTCACCAGCTCGGCGAGGCCCTCGACGATGTGGGTCTGCGGCGAGATCGGGTACGCGCAGACGACCTCGGGACGGCACAGCGCGACCGCTTCGGCGACGGCCCGGGATCCCTCAATCTGCCTGAGCACCGGCCAGCTCCTCCCGCTCGGCACGGACGAACCCGTAGGCCGCGGTCGCGGCGGCGATGTTGCCGTCGGCCTTCGGCCCGCTGAACCGGCCGGCGATCGCGGCGATCACCGACCGCAGCTGGACCACCCCGGTCAACGCGGCGAACCCGCCGAGCAGCGCGGCATTGGGCACCGCCCGGCCCAGGTGCTTCTTCGCCAGCTCGGTCGCGGGCACGACGAGCAGGCGCTCCCGCCGGAACCCGCGGACGAACTCGCCCAGGCCCAGCTCGCCGAAGCCGTGCGCGGAGTTCACGAGCAGGTAGCCGTCGGGTTTCAGGCCCTCGAAGACGTTCACCTGGTGCAGCAGGGTGGCGTCCTGGATGATCAGCGCCCCGGGCCGGACGATCGGTTCCCGGGTGCGGATCGCCGCGTCGGAGATCCGGCAGAACGACACCACCGGCGCGCCGGTGCGTTCGGAGCCGAAGCTGGGGAACGCCTGCGCGTGCCGCCCTTCGGTGAACGCGGCGACCGACAGCAGCTCGGCCGCGGTCACCACGCCCTGGCCGCCACGGCCGTGGATGCGAACCTCGGTAATGCCGGGGCTTCGCCCCGAGCCGGGGGCTCCGCCACCCGGACCCCCGAAAGATGTGGTGATACTCATGCGCTCGGGTATTTCGCGAGGATGTCCCGCAGCGCGGCGACGAACCGCAGGGACTCGTCGTGCTCGCGCTGCCAGACGTTGCGGCCGAAGATCAACCCGGTCGCCCCGGCCTCCATCGACTCCCGCGCCTTCTCCAGCATCGCGTCGTCACCGGCCTTGCCGCCGCCGGAAACCAGCAGCAACGTCCGCCCGGCCGACCGGACGACGGCGTCGATCGCCTGCTGGCCGGTCGTTTCCTGGGCGTAGCCACCGGGAACGTTGTCGATCTTCGCCGGGTGCGGGAAGTTCACCTTCACGACGTCGGCGCCGAGCTCGGACGCGGTCCGGGCGGCGTAGTCGACGGCGTAGAAGGAGTCGCGGCCGCCCTTGGCGTCGATGGCCGAGCCGCGCGGGTAGGCCCAGACGATGAGCGGCATGCCCAGGCGGTGCGCGTCGGCGCGGACCTGCCGCAACTGCGCGAAGTCCTGCTCCTGCGCCGGAGTCCCGACGTAGAGGGTGTAACCGACGGCGTCCGCGCCCAGCCGGACCGCGTCCTCGACACTGCCGTGCAGCGGGGACAGCGCCTCGGCGTCGGACGGGATCTCGGTCTTGCCGTTGAGCTTCAGCACCAGCGGCAACTCGCCCGCGTAGTCCCAGTAGAACTTCTCGGCCAGCCCGATCTGGATCGCGATCCCGTTGAAACCGCCCTCGATGGCGAGCTTGAGGATGTACTTCGGGTCGCTCGCGGCCGGGTTGGCGAAGAAGTCGCGCGGGCCGTGCTCGAGGCCCTGGTCGTAGGGCAGGAAGAACGCGGTGCCGTTGCGCAGGCCGTGCTCGTGCAGGATGCGGTGCAGCCGGGTCTTCTTGCCGGTGTTCAGCCCGAGCTCGGCCAGCGGGGGACGGTACGCCATGACGGCCTCCGGAGTCGCTGAATGCGTGACGGACCCAGCAAATCGCGGCGGGGTGACCGCCACCGCTGGCGAACGCCACCGGCACCGGGGCCCTCGGTCACCGGCCGAGGGGACCATCGGCTCTGTGGTTCCGGCGCGCCGCGCGGTGACACTTCGCCGCATGAAGGTCGACGAACTGCTCGCGAAGGCGAAGGACGGGCTGGAGACCAAGATGGTCTACGGCGAGCCGTACGAGGCCGACGGTGTCACGGTGATCGTGGCGTCCAGTGTCGGCACCGGCGGTGGCGGCGGCGACAGCCGTGACGAAAAAGGCCGTTCCGGCGAAGGCGGCGGGTTCGGGCTGTCGGCCAAACCGGTCGGAGCCTACGTCATCAAGGACGGCAAGCTCCGCTGGGAACCGGCGATC
This sequence comes from Amycolatopsis sp. NPDC021455, assembly GCF_040640995.1. Classification (NCBI taxonomy): domain Bacteria; kingdom Bacillati; phylum Actinomycetota; class Actinomycetes; order Pseudonocardiales; family Pseudonocardiaceae; genus Amycolatopsis; species Amycolatopsis sp. NPDC021455. The sequence goes on from NZ_JBFACT010000018.1 coordinate 2,107, forward strand.
GACGTCAACCGCCTCCTCGCGACACTGGGCGCGATCACCGTCGCGGCGCTCTTCGCCGCCACGCGGCTGGCGAAGCTCAAGTACCGCGCCGAAGCGCCGGACTGACCCGGTGCGGGACCGATGAGCATCCCCGAACTGCGTGTGCTGGGCCCGGTTCGCTGCCACGCGCTGCTCGCCTCCGTGCCGCTCGGCCGGCTGGCTTTCGTCCGCGACGGGCGGCCGGCGATCCGGCCGGTCAACTTCACCGTGGCGGGCGACGCGATCTGGCTGCGAGCGGGCCGGAACTCCTGGGCCGACCGGCTCGACGGGCAGCCGGTCACCTTCGAAGCCGACGCCTACGACCCCGGCGGCCACACCGGCTGGAGCGTGATCGTCAGCGGGGTGGCCGTCCTGACGACCGACGTCGAGACCGTGGCCGCGCAGTTCGGGGCCGGCTTGCGCTCGTGGGCTCCCCCACCGCGCGACCGGCTGCTCCGGATCGGCGTCGACCGGATCGAGGGCCGTCGGCTGGTCCTCCGGCCGGAGGCGGACGACGCGACGGAGTCGGGACCACCGTGACCCGACCACCCGTTCTTCTCTTACCGAACTCTCACCCGGGTCACGTCGACGGCTAACCGGGCACCGGAAGGGTGGATTCCGCAGGAGTCATCACGCCGCCACGAGGAGCCCGATGTCCGCCACCGTCGTCACCCGCCCGGCCGTCGCGCGGTCCCCGCAGCCGGCGACCGGCCAGGCCCACCGGTGACGACCACGCACCGGTACCGCCGGTCCTGGACGCGGCCGGTCATGGGGACGGCGGCCAGCCTCCACCTGCGCGGCCCGCGCATCGACTCCGACCCCGCCGTCGAACCGGCCGTGGCGGCCGTGTTCGGGCACCTGCGCACCGCCGACGAGCTGTTCAGCACCTACCGGCCCGACAGCCAGGTCAGTGCGCTCCGCCGGGGTGAGCTGCCCCGCGACGAGTGGCACCCGTGGCTCACCGAAGTGGTGGCGTTGTGCGCAGAGGCGCGCGATCGCACGGACGGCTACTTCGACGCGTGGCTGCCCGGCGGTTTCGACCCGTCCGGCCTGGTGAAGGGCTGGGCGACCGGGAACGCGGCCGCGCACCTCGCCCGCCTGCGCGGGCTCGACCACTACCTCAACGTCGGCGGCGACATCACCGGCCGGGTCGGCGTCACGAGTGCCCCGCCGTGGCGGGTCGCCGTCGAAGACCCGGTGGCCGACGGAGCCTTCCTGACGATCCTCGAACTGCGCGCCGGGGGCATCGCGACGTCCGGGTCGGCCGCCCGCGGCGCGCACATCGTCGATCCGCACACCGGCACTCATCCGCGCGAGCTGCTCGCCGTGACGGTCGTCGGGCCGACCCTGCTGTGGGCGGACGTCTTCGCCACGGCGGCGTTCGCCCGGGGCGGCGAAGACGTCGCCGAATGGGTCTCGACGCGTGCACCCGGTTATCGCGTCGCGGCACTCGCCCGCGCTCCGTGAGCACCCGGCGCCCCCGATCCGTTCACCCTCCACAAAGGACATCATGACCACCGTCAACGGCCTGCCCGCCCACGTGCTGCTCGTCCACGCCATCGTCGTCCTGCTGCCCCTGTCCGCGCTACTCCTGGTGCTCACCGCCCTGTGGCCGGCCGCGCGCGCCAAGCTCGCCGGGCCGAACGCGATCCTGTCCGTCCTCGTCGTGGTCCTGGTGCCGATCACCACCGAAGCCGGCGAATGGCTGGAACGGCGGGTCGCCCCGACGCCGCTCGTGCGGGCCCACACCGAGCTCGGCGACACCGCGCTGTGGGTGGCGATCCCGGTGGCCGTGGTGGCGCTCCTCGTCTGGTGGCGCCGCCGCGAGAGCGTGCGGGCCGAGACGGCCGGCCGCCGCACGTTCCTGGCCCCGGCGTCGACCGCGGTGACGGTGGTGCTCTCGGTCCTCGCCGTGGTGGCCGCGGGCGCGGCGGTCTACGACGTCTACCGCATCGGCGACTCCGGCGCCCAGGCCAGCTGGCAGGGCCAGTTCAGCGCGACCCCGGCACCGCGCGGCGCCGATCGCTGATCCCGGGCGGCGCGCGCCGGTCGTGGGCACAAGGGCCCGGCGGAACGTGAGGAAGTGCTCACGCGGGCCGGGCTTCCGCCTCTGACCGGGTTCACCTCCCTCGGGGAATCCTCGTGCTACGGGCAGAACGCCCGGTACATCCCTGCGGACAGGAGGCCGCGATGAGCGTCGCCCACCAGGATCGGAACCCCGGACCCGCCCGGGCGGGCGGCTTCCCCAACGGCCTGCGGGTACGCGCGCACGGCGGCCGGTTCACCGGGCGCACCGGCGTCGTGATCGGCCGCGCACCCGACCTCCGCCCCGGCTCGGTCTGGGTCGAGTTCACCCCGGGGGACGCCCGGCTCGTCCCCGGCTACCGGCTCGACGTCGCCGAGCCGGACGGCTGAGGGGTACCGCCGTGCTCGACGAGCCGACGCCCGCGGAGCGCAGCCGTGCCCTCCGGGTGGTCCGGCGGCACACCCACGACAGCCGGGACGAAGCCGAGCTGATCGCGATGCTCGGCCTGGACCACGCCGAACCGGCAGCGCCGGAGCGCCGGCCACACGGCGAGCTGTCCGCCGCGGAGCTGTACGACATGCTGGCGCCGTTCGCCGCCGAGCAGGCCCGCCGGCCCGAAGACGCGCGGTGACCTGGGGATTCCGCCGGCCACCGGGTACCGGCCTGTCGCGGCGCCATTCGGGGATGACCCGGCCGGCTCCCGGCTTCCGTCCGATCGGCGGAACTCCGGTGGTGACCTTGGTCCTCGCCGGAGGGCCCGAAGCTCCCTGGGGACGCGGGCGCCTCGATGCGCCCCAATGTGGCGTTGGGTGCGTCCAACGCACCCAACGTGGCGTTCGGTGCATCCAACGCACCCAACGCGGCATTCGGTGCATCCAACGCACCCAACGCCACATTGGGGCGTTTGAGCGGGGCCGCCGTCAACGAAGGACGCGCGACAACTAGCGGTTGTCGACAGCGCTGTCGGCTTGACCGACGGCGGCGCGGCCGGCCTCGAGCCGGGCCACGGGGACGCGGAAGGGCGAGCAGGAGACGTAGTCGAGGCCCACCTCGTGGAAGAACCCGATCGACGCGGGGTCGCCGCCGTGCTCGCCGCACACGCCCATGACGAGGCCCGGGCGGGTGGCCCGGCCCGCGGTCACCGCGTCGGCGATGAGCTTGCCGACGCCGTCGCGGTCGATCGTCTCGAACGGGGACACCGCGAAGATGCCCTCGGCGAGGTAGGCGGGGAAGAACGACGCCTCGACGTCGTCGCGGGAGAAACCCCACACCGTCTGGGTCAGGTCATTGGTGCCGAAGGAGAAGAACTCGGCCGACCCGGCGATGCGGCCCGCGGTCACCGCGGCCCGGGGGAGCTCGATCATGGTGCCGATCTCGTACGGGAACGCGGTCCCGGCGGCGACCTCGTCGAGGATGCGCCGGGCGCGTCCGGCCATGATGTCCAGCTCCCGCACGTCGCCGACCAGCGGAACCATGATCTCCACCCGCGGGTTCCCGCCCGCGCGAACCCGGTCCGCGGCCGCTTCGGCGATGGCGCGCACCTGCATCTCGTAGAGGCCCGGCACGACCAGTCCCAGCCGCACCCCGCGGGTGCCCAGCATCGGGTTCTCCTCGTGCAGCCGCTCGACCGCGCGCAGCAGGGCTTCCGGCGCGTCCGGCCGGCCGAGCGCTCGGGCCACCGCCACCTCGGCGGTCAGCGCGGTGCGGTCGGGCAGGAACTCGTGCAGGGGCGGATCCAGCAGCCGGATGGTCACCGGCAGCCCGTCCATCTCCGCGAAGATCTGCCCGAAGTCCTTGCGCTGCAGCGGGAGCAGTGCCGCGAGCGCGGCGTCGCGTTCGGCGTCGGTCCCGGCGACGATCAGCCGTTCGACCAGGACCCGCCGTTCCCCGAGGAACATGTGCTCCGTGCGGCAGAGCCCGACGCCGGTCGCCCCGAGGCGACGCGCCCGTCGCGTGTCCTGCGGAGTGTCGGCGTTCGCCCGCACCTCGAGCCGCCGCCGGGCGTCGGCGTGGGTGATGATCCGGTCGACCGCCTGCAACAGGGCGTCGCTCCCGGGCTCCCGGCGGCCTTCGAAGTAGTCGACGACCGGGGAGGGCACCACGGCGAGTTCGCCGAGATGGACCTCGCCGGCGGTGCCGTCGATCGAAATCACGTCGCCTTCGGCGACCACCGTGCCGTCCGCCGTCGTGAACCGGCGGTTCGCGACGTCGACGTCCAAGGACTCGGCCCCGCAGACGCAGGTCCGCCCGAGCCCGCGCGCCACGACGGCGGCGTGCGACGTCTTGCCGCCGCGGCTGGTGAGTACCCCGCGGGCGTGGATGAGCCCGTCGAGGTCGTCGGGGTTGGTCTCCTTCCGCACCAGGATGACCGCGGCACCTTCTTCGGCGCGGCGGACCGCGGTGGCGGAGTCGAACACGGCCTCGCCGACCGCCGCGCCCGGGGACGCCGCGACGCCGGTGGCGACGGGCGAGGTGGCGGTGCCGGCGAAGCGGGGGAACATCAGCTGGGCCAGCTGCGCGCCGGTGACCCGTCGCAGCGCCTCGTCGGCGTCGATCACGCCTTCCTCGCGCAGGGCTTCGGCGATGCGGAACGCGGCGGCCGCGGTGCGCTTGCCGACCCGGGTCTGCAGCATCCACAGCTTGCCCCGCTCGATGGTGAACTCGATGTCGCACAGGTCGCGGTAGTGCTCCTCCAGCGTCTGCATGATCCCCAGGAGCCGCTCGTAGGGTCCGGGGTGCAGGTCGGCGAGCCGGTGCAGGGGCAGCGTGTTGCGGATGCCCGCCACGACGTCCTCGCCCTGGGCGTCGGCGAGGTAGTCGCCGTACACGCCGGGTGCGCCGGTGGCCGGGTCGCGGGTGAACGCGACGCCCGTCCCGGAGTCCTCGCCCAGGTTCCCGAACACCATCGCGCACACGTTCACCGCGGTGCCGAGGTTCTCGGGGATGTGCTCGGCGTGGCGGTACACGTGGGCCCGGTCGGTGTTCCACGACTCGAACACCGACCGGATCGCGAGGTCCAGCTGCTCGCGCGGGTCCTGCGGGAATTCCCGGCCCGCCTGCTCGCGGACGACGTCCTTGAACGTGGTGGTCAGTGCCTTCAGGTCGGCCGCGTCCAGGCCGAGATCACCGGTGACGCCCTTGGCGTGCTTCGCCGCCCGCAACGCGTCGGCGAAATGGGCGGCTTCGACACCCAGCACCGTCGTGCCGAACATCTGCACCAGCCGCCGGTAGGAGTCCCACGCCAGCCGCTCGTCCCCCGACCACGCGGCGAGCCCGGCGACCGATTCGTCGGTCAACCCGATGTCGAGGACGGTATCCATCATCCCCGGCATCGAGAACCGCGCGCCGGAGCGGACGGAGACGAGCAGCGGCTGATCGACCTGCCCGAGCTTGCGGCCCATCGCCCGCTCCAGCGCGTGGAGGTGCTCCCCCACCTCATCGGCCAGCCCCTCGGGCGGCGCGCCCGCGGCCAGGTACGCCCGGCACGCCTCGGTGGTGATGGTGAACCCCGGCGGCACCGGCAGCCCCATCACGGTCATCTCGGCGAGGTTGGCCCCCTTGCCGCCGAGCAGGTCCGCCATGAACCGGTTGCCCTCGGCGAAGTCGTACACGTACTTGCGCATCGTCATCTCCCAGTGGGGTCCGAAGTAGACCTTGCGGCGCTCGACCTCGCCGTCGGCCGCCGTCGTCGGAAGACCGGCAGCCGGACGGCCGGCGCGGGATGCCTTCCCCCGGGGTGGGCCGCGCTCGGTCTTCTCCATCGCACCAAGCCGCGGCCGCGCCGGACACCGCACAACGGTCCACCGATGGGTGCCGTAAGTCATCGTTCGCGAGGGCTGTTGGTCCTCGCCGGGGGTTTCTCAGTGCGAGCCGGCGGCCTCGACCGGGCCGGCCTGGACCTCCTGGTGCCGGAGGGAGTCCCCGCCCTTGTGCCCGTACCACCGGCCGAACTTGGTCTCCAGCACGCTCTCGAGCTTGCGGACGGCGCCGTGGCACGCGTCGGTCACCGAGCCGGCGTGATGGGTCACCGAAACGGCCCCGTGACCGGCGAGACGGGCTTCGAGCACACACCGCCGGTCCACCCCGGCACCGCGCGCGGCGATTTCGTCGCCGAGGTGGACTTCCAAGCGGGTGATCCGGTCGGCGGACCGGGACAACGCGGACTCGAGCTCCTGCTCGATGCGCCGCAGGAGGGCGTCACCGCCGTGCACGTTCTTGTCGGTGCTGATCTGGATCTGCATGCCCTGATCATTCTTCGCCGCGCGCGGGTTCACCCAGGACCACAGGTCCCTTGCCCGGAGGACCAAAGGCTCACGAGCCGGCGGCGTCGCCGGCTCGTGAAGTACCGCTGCGGACGACGGCGGTGGCCGGCGAAAGCCGTTTCACCGACCGCGCCACGGCCGTGAGCACCACGCCCTGCCGAGCCGGCGGTGGCCGGCAGCGCACCGTCACCCGCACGCCGCCGGCCCACGCGGAGCGACCCCGCCCGGCTGAGCGCGTGACCGATCCGTCCGAACGGGACACTGCCCCCCGTTCGCTCCGAAAACTCAGCTGAGCGGGTAGTGGATCATCTCCACCCCGCCGGTGGCGTAGTTCGGCACGTCCGCGGCCACCGCTTTGCCCTCTTCGGACCCCAGCGCCGCGGCCATGGCTTCGGCCGACTCGAAGTCGGCGTGGAAGACGGCGAAGTACCGGGGCTTCCCGCCGAGCGAGGCCACGTCGAACGAGTACTGCGACCGCAGGAGACCGGGCAGCTTCGCCGCCAGCGGCAGGTGGGTGCCGACGTAGTAGTCCCGGAAGTGGGCTTCGTCGGCGGGCGGCGGGTAGAGCACGGTGAGCCGGTGCATCGGGTTCCTTTCGGTGGCGGTCGCTCCCAGCGTGACACACCTCGGGTCACGGCTGCCGCCCCGACCGACCTGCGTTGTCGACGGTTTGTCGACGCGCTTTGCCACCGTGTGTTCCACCGAACCGGCATGGAACGAAGAACGGAGGCGGCATGCGCACCATGTACGACGCTGTGACAGCGGCGAACATCCCCCGCACCGCGGCCATGGTCGCCGGATACATCGACAAGATCAAGCTCGAGCCGTGGACCGATGCGGACTGGGCGCGGTTCCCGAACGCGGTGAAGGTCCGCATCGTCAAGAAGGCCTCGACCAACGCCGGGCACGTGCTCGACGTCGAGCCCGGTGACGCCACGCCCGCGCAAGCACCGGGCTGGGTGCGGCTGCGCCGGGCGGCCGGGGCGGACCCGTCGGTCTACTGCAACGCCTCGACCTGGCCGTCCGTCCGGGCGGCGTTCCGGAGCGCCGGTGTCGCCGAACCCCACTACTGGATCGCGAAGTTCGACGGCGATCCCACGATCCCCGCCGGTGCGGTCGCCAAGCAGTACCGCGGCAACGTCGCGCCCGGCTACGACATCTCGTCGGTCGCCGACCACTGGCCCGGGGTCGACTCCATCCAACCCTCCACCTCGGAAGAAGGTCTTGCCATGCTGGCTCCCGCCGCCGACGACGACTACGTCTCCATCCCCTGCAACGGCCGGAGCAAGCTGTTCGTCGCCGCCCATTTCGGACGCAAGGTCACCGCGATCGAGATCTGGGCCATCGGCGACAGCCCCGCCGATCCGGCCGAGTCGCGCGTGACCTTCGTCGGTGGCGGATTCGCGTTCGACCCGGACCGGCCGGGCCCGATCACGATCCCGGCCAACACCCGCACGGTGAACCTCCGCTACAAGGCGGATCACTCGTTCACCGGCTGGTGCGACTGACCGCACCGCGAGCGACGCGCACGGCCCGGCCGGGTGGGGACTCGGCCGTGGTCAGGCCCGGCTGGTCACCGCCGGGCCGGTACGGCTCAGCCGCGCCTCGACGTCCCGCGCGGCTTCGTCCAGATTCTGCGCCCGGTAGAGGGCCGCAGCCCGCTGCCAGGCCGCCCGGGCCTGGCCGGACCGCCGGAGGCCCTGGTGCGCGTCACCCATCGCGGTGAGGGTGGCCGCCTGCCGGTAGGTGTTGTCCAACCGGTACCAGTGGCCCAGAGCCCGCTCGTAGTGGCGCAGGGCCCCCGCGCTGTCGCCGGTGCCGGCCGCGATCGCGCCGAGGTTGTCCAGGCTGTCCGCCTGACCGTAGACATCGCCCTGCTCGCGGCAGCGGGCCAGCGCGGACTCGCAGTACGCGCGCGCCCGGTCGTGGTGGCCCAGCCGGGTGTGACAGGCACCCATCATGCTGAGCGCCCTGGTTTCCCACTTCTCGTCGCCGACCTCGCGGTAGAGGTCCCGCGCGCTGGTGACGTGGGCGAGTGCCCGGCGGTCGTCGTCCTGGTGGGTCCAGGCGAGCGCCAGCACGAAGTGGGCACCGGCCTGCCCCAGCGTGTCGCCGATGCGCTCGGACAGCGCCAACGACCGGTTCAGGTGGCGCATCGCCTCTTCCCGACGGCCGAGCGGGGCGTAGACCAGGCCGAGCCGCCGGTGCGCGCGGGCCTGGACCCCGGCGTTCTCCAGCCGTTCGGCCGCCGCCAGGCCCGCGCGCCAGGCGGCGATGTTCTCGTGCAGGTGGCCGCGCCGGTAGTGGTAGTTGTCCAGCGTCCAGGCCAGCTGCCAGACGGCCGTGTCCCGGCCCGCGTTCCCGGCCGCCACCCGCGCGGCCACGACGCACCGGTGGTTGGTGTCGAACCACGCCATCGCCGCGGTGTCGTCGGGCAGGGCGACCGGGACGCAGCCCACGGCCGGCTCGCCCAGGTCGATGGGCGGGTGCTGCTGGTCGAGCAAGCGGCTGGCCGCGTAGGCGGTGTGGAGGTAGAAGTCCACGACCCGGCGCAGGGCCTCGGCCCGGGCCGGCTCCGGCTCCTCGGTCAGCGCGACGGCGCACGCGTGCCGGCGGACCAGGTCGTGGAGCCGGTACCGGCCGGTGACCGGCTGCTGCACGAGGTGGTCGTCGACGAGGCCTTCCAGCAGCTCGTTCGCCTCGGTGCGCGACACCCCGGCGAGGGCGGCCGCCGCCGGCACGTCGATCTCCGGGCCGGGGTGCACGCCGAGCAGCCGGAACATCCGGCGTGCCGGCTCGTCCAGCCGCTCGTAGGACAACGCGAACGCGGCCCCGACACTGCGGTCCCCCACCGACAGTTCGGCGAGCGTGGAACAGGCCTCCCCCAGCCGGTCCGCCAGGTAGCGCACGGTCCAAGCGGGTCTCGAGCGCAGCCGCGCGGCGGCGATGCGGATCGCCAGCGGCAGGTGGCCGCACCGCTCGACGACGTCGAGGACCGCGCCGGCCTCGGCCGCCGCCCGCTCGTCACCGACGACACCGGCGAACAGCGCGACCGCGTCCGCCACCGGCAGCACGTCCAGCGACAGGGTGCGCGCGGACTCGAGGTCGACCAGCCTGCGCCTGCTGGTGATCAGCGTCAGGCTGCGCGCGGTGCCGGGCAGCAGCGGGCGGACCTGCGCGGCGTCGGCGGCGTTGTCCAGCAGGACGAGCACCGAGCGCGCCGCCAGCTCCGCGCGCCACAACGCGGCGCGCGCGTCCAGGTCGGCGGGGATCCGCTCGCCCGGCACGCCCAGTGCCCGCAGCAGGCTGTCCAACGCGGCCGCCGGGTCGATCGGCGGCTGGCCCGGTGTGTGGCCGTGCAGGTCGATGAACAGCTGGGCGTCGGGATAACGCTCGGCCAGCCGGTGCGCGGCGTGCACCGCCAAGGTCGTCTTGCCGACGCCCGCCATGCCGTCCAGCGCCTCGATGACCAGGGCCAGCCCTGGCGCGTCGAGCCCGCTGCCGAGCAGCCGGTCCAGCTCCGCCCGGCGGCCCGCGAAGTCCGCGATGTCGCCCGGCAGGTCGCTGCGCACCGGCCGGGCCGGCTCGGCGCGCACGGTCACGGCGGCGGGGGCCGCGGGCGCGTCGAGCCGGCTGTCGTTCGCCAGTACCCGCCGGTGCACCTCGACGAGCCGCGGCGAGGGGTCCAGGCCGAATCGTTCGACAAGCACGGTGCGGGCACGGGCGAACGTGTCGAGTGCGTCGGCCTGCCTGCCCGCCCGGTACAGCGCGATCATCAGCTGTCCCCACAGCCGCTCGTGCCCGGGGTGGCGCCGGGTCAGCTCGGTGAGCTCCTCCACCAGGACCGTGCCCGCACCGGTGGCGAGTTCCGCGTCGACGCGGCCCTCGACCGCGCCGAGGCGCAGTTCGTGCAGCCGGGTCGCTTCGGCGCGCAGCTGCGGGACGTCGTGGAACTCGGCGTAGGCGTCCCCGCGCCACACCCCGAGAGCGGCGGTGAGCTGTTCCGCCGCCGTCGACGGCTCGGTCGCCAGTGCTCGCCGCCCGGCCGCGACCAGCCGCTCGAACCGCGCGGCGTCGACCGCGTCGGGCGGCGGCTGCAGCAGGTAACCGGCGGGATGGGTGGTGATCAGCTCGGCCGCCGGCACCAGCGAGTGGCGCAGCCGTGACACGTAGCTGCGCACGGTCCGGTGCGCGTCGCGCGGAGCCTCGGCTTCCCACAGCGCGTCGACAAGCGTTCCCACCGAGGTCACGCGGCCGGCGTTCGCCGTGAGCAGCGCGAGAAGCGTGCGGATGCGGAAGCCGCCGAGATCCAGGACCCGGTCGCGCACCCGCAGCTCGAAGGGACCGAGCACCTGGAACCGCGGCCCGTCCGCGTCGCCGTCCGGTTCGTACCCCGAATCCGCCCTCACGCCGTACAGGTGAACCGGCCGCGCCGCCAGATACGCCGGAGCACTTTCGGCAAGTTGTCGACGGGTTGTCGACGAACTGTCGACCGCCGCTGCGACGGTGGGAGACGCCAGCGCAACCGGGGGGACACCGCATGACCATCGTCCGGCTGAAGTGGGCGGACACCGCCGCCACCGACCTGCACCTGACGCCCGGCCTCTCGTCGCCGGAGCTCGTCCGGCTGCTCCGCGTCGACGACCTGACCGACGAGACGCTCACGCAGGACCAGCCCTTGCCGGCGGGTGCCACGGTGACGTTCACGCCGCAGCTGAAGCCCGGCGACCACGGTCTCGAGCTGACGGCCGCCGGCGAGGTCACGGTGAAGACGCTCGCGCTGCGCGGGCATTCGTTCCTCCTCAAGGTCTCGCTGGACCGCGACCCGGCGATCACCACCCGCATCCGGATCCACGTGCACGAGAAGGTCTCCGCCCTGTGGCTCACCCCGGCGCGCTTGACCGTGCGACAGGGGTCCAGCCGGGCGCGGTTCTCGGTGCTCGGCCTGTTCGACCAGGTGCTCGACGGGACCGTGGTCGTCAGCGAGGGCGTCATCGGCGACATCACCAACTGGTCGCCGTTCCGGGCGCCGGACGCGAACGAGCTCACCTACGTCCACCTCGCGCACACGGCCACCGCCGCGCTCACCTGGTCGGCCACCGGCGGCCCGATCACCGTGGACGCCCGGACCGGGGTGCTCACCGCACCGGTCGAGTCCGGCCCGGACACCAAGGTGACGGCGACCGCCGCCGGGCTGCACGCCGACGGCACGGCCGTCTGCGGCCCGTCCTGGTCCACCCACGTGCGGCTCGCGCACCTCGGCGGCCCCGGCGTGAAGCAGGTCGAAACCGTGCCGAACATCCTCTTCCTGCCCGACGGCTTCCAGGACACCGCCGCCGACCGGGCGCAGTACAACCGGCTCGTCGGCATCGTCAAGGACCGGCTCGAGAGCCGGCCCCACACGCGGCCGTTCGCCGCCCTCACCGGCCGCGTCAACTACTGGCGGGGCTGGGTGCCCTCACCCGAGGCGGGGATCACGGTGCTCGACGAGCTCGACCCGAGCCCGGCTCCGGGAGAACTGCCGAAGACAGCGCTGCCCCTGCCCCTGCCGAGCGAGACCCGCCCGGCCACCGGCTGGTCGCTCGCCGACGTCGTCAACGCCATCGGCCTGCCGAACCCGGCCGACTACCCGGCCGGCACCACCGTGGAGAGCAAGATCGGCTTCCTGCAGAGCGTCTACGGCGACCTGATCACCGCGGACCTGCTGCGGCCGCGGTTCGCCCAGTGGGTCGCCCTCAACGACCGGCTGCTGCTCAACGAGCGCGACACCGCGTTCCACATGGCGTTCAGCGAGCGGCCGTCGGCCGACGTGAACCTGCTCGAGCACTACCTCTCGCCGAACCCCCGCCGGATCTCCGACAACGACTTCAACAAGTTCCTCGACGCGCTCCGGGGCGAGGACGACGACGTCCTCCCGGCCGGGCTCTGGTCGACCGGCAAGGACCGGAACCGGGTGGTCGTGCTCTGCCGGTCCTCCCGGCACGGCGGTCTCGCGAGCCGGCGCAAGGTGAGCGACGACTCGACCGGGATCACCGTCGGGGTGAGCCTGGCCGCCCGCCAGTTCCACCAGGTACGGCTCAACGACGGGGGCAACGGGTTCGACCTGAAGCCGGACGACATCCCCACCGACGTCTTCTACGCGGTGTGGCTGACCGTCGCCCACGAGCTCGGGCACTCCTTCGGCCTTGGCGACGAGTACGGCGGGCGGACCACCGCGCCGACACCGCTCAAGATCCGCCAGGTGCGGGCCACCCCCAACGTCCAGGACCGCGCCTCGCTCTCCGCCGACGGGACCCCCGGCGGGCCGATCGACGTCGGGAAGATCAAGTGGGCCGAGTGGCCGCGGATCGCCAAGGCCGGGGTGCTGAAGAACGGCATGACGGCACCGGCCGCCGTCCCGTTCACCGTCGACCTCGCCGACGTCAAGGCGAGCAGGCTGCGGACCGACGACATCGTCATGTTCCGCCGCCGCCCGCTGGCCACGGCCGGGGCACCGTCCTCGATCTGCAAGGTCACCGCGGTGGACGCGGCGGCCAACCGGGTGACCGTCGAGCCGTTGTTCGGCGCGACCATCGCCGCCTTCCCGGCCGGGAGCATCCTGCTGGCCTACGTCCGCAAGCCCGACCCCGACTTCAAGAACGGCAAGTTCGGCGGCCTGCTGACCCTCTCCGACCCGGACGTGCTCCAGCGCATCACCGACACGCAGAACCCGCTGAACGCCGCACCGGGCGACAACCAGGGCCGGGCGTGCGGCAACGTCAAGCTGCCGGTGCCGACGTTCGCGACCAACTTCCCCCACGGCACGGCGCCGAGGCCACCCGACCACTCGTTCTGGACGCTCGGGATCTACGAGAACGGCAGCGAGCACAACTGCGGGATCTACCGCCCGACCGGCACCTGCGTGATGAACCGCCAGTTCTTCGTGGAGCCGAGGACGAACACCGTGAAGCTGTCCGACTTCTGCATCGTCTGCCGCTACGCCTTCGTCGACAACGCCGATCCGACGTTGCACGGCGAAGTGGAGGCGGACTTCCGCGAGCGCTACGGGAAGCGATGGGCGAGATGACCGACCCCACCGGCGACCGCGGCACCCTGGGCCTGATCGCCCACCACCTCGTCGAAGCCCTCCGGCCCCTCGAGGACGCCTTCTCGGACCCGGCCGCCTTCACGACGCTGATGCGCCAGCTCGGCTGGCGGGTGCCCGGCCTGCCGCCGTCCTACCCCGCCGTCGCGGCGGCGGTCACCCAGGCCGTCAACGCGCTCGAACTGCTCGCCGGCGACGCCGGAGCCGAAGAGATCCTCGCCGTCGTCGGCAAAGCCGGGGACGTCTACCGGGCGATCTCGGCGCTGACCCAGGCGCCGGCCGGGATCGACCCCGCGGTGTTCCTCCCCGGGCTGGCCCGCCGGCTCTTCGAATACCTGCTCGGCAGGCAGCTCCTGGCCGAGGCGCCCGACTGGTACGCCGGGCTCGAGGCGCTGGGGATCATCGCGCCCGAGTTCCAGCCGGCCGCCGCCGGCCGCGCCGACCACGTGCGGGTCCGCTTCGACTGGGACCGGATCCCCGCGCTCTTGGCGGATCCGTCGCCGGTGCCGGCCGCGGTCTACGGCTGGGGCACCCCGAACCTGGCCTTCGGCAAGCTCGCCGAACTGCTCGCCGGGCTCGTCGCGGGCCTCGGCCTGCCGGTCACGTTCGACCAGCTGTCCGACGACGAAATCGCTCCCCTGCACGCGGAGGCGACCCAGCCCCCGGACGAAACCGCCGGCCAGGGCCTGACCCTGACGGTCGGCGAGATCGCCCTGCCCGACGGGACGGTGGCGCCGATCGGGCTCCAGCTCACCGGGCTGCCGGCCGACGGCGCCGCGCTGCCCGGCGTGATCCTGCTGCCGCAGGTGCCGGACGGCGTCGACGCGGCCGTGCCGCTCGGCGGCCACTGGTCCCTCGTCGTGCGTGCCGGCACGGACCTGGCCCGGCAGCTCGCCGTGTTCGCGCGGCCGGGCGACGTCGGCGTGCGTTACCCGGGCGCGCCGGGGCAGCCGCTGCCGAGTGCCGGGTTCGGGGTGTCGCTCGTGTTCGCCCCGGACACCGCCGTCCGGTTGTTCGGCCAGCCCGGGCAGACGCGTCTCGAACTGACCGGGGCGAAGCTCGAAGCAGCCGTCGACGTGCGTGGCGGCGAACCCGAGCTGGGGTTCCGCGCCATCGTCGACGGCCTTGCGCTGGTGATCGCGACCGCCGGGGCGGACGGGTTCCTCGCCACCCTGCTGGGCGACACCGAACTGCGGGTGGCGATCCCCGCCGAGCTCGCCTGGTCGAGCCGCTCGGGGCTGCGGTTCGCCACCCAGGCCGGGCTCGAAGTGACCGCGAACCCCGACCTCGACCTCGGGTTCACGCACGTCGACCGCGTCACCCTGGCCGTGAAAGCCGACGGGACGGCCCTGGCGACGCGCGCGCAAGCGGCGTTCTCGGGCACCTTCGGCCCGTTCTCCTACGTGGTCGACGGGTTCGGTGTCGAGCTCCCGGTCGCCTTCGCCGACGGCAACGCCGGCCCGTTCGACGTCGGACTGCGCGTCACGCCGCCGACCGGGGTCGGGCTGGCGGTGGACGCGGGGGTGATCTCCGGTGGCGGTTTCCTCTCCTTCGACGCCGGGCGCGGGGAGTACGCCGGCGCGCTGGAGCTGGAGCTGGCGGACTTCGTGGCGGTCAAGGCGATCGGGGTGATCTCCACGCGCCAGGCCGACGGGTCGCGGGGGTTCTCGCTGCTGATCGTGCTGACCGCCGAGTTCGGCACCGGCCTGCAGCTGGGGGCGGGTTTCACGCTGCTGGCCGTCGGCGGGCTGGTCGGGCTCAACCGCGGGATGAACCTGGCGGCCCTGGTCGAAGGCGTCCGCACCGGCGCGATCGAATCCGTCGCCTTCCCGAAGGACGTCGTCGCCAACGCACCACGAATCCTCTCCGACCTGGCCAAGTACTTCCCACCCGAACAAGGCACCTTCCTGATCGGGCCGATGGCCAAGATCGGCTGGGGCACGCCCACCCTGGTGACCGTCTCGCTCGGCGTGATCATCGAAATCCCGGGCACCATCGCCGTCCTCGGTGTCCTCAAGGCCGCGCTCCCGAACGCCGACAAGCCGCTGCTGGTCGTGCAGGCCCAGTTCGTCGGCGCCCTCGAACTCGACAAGTCCCGGTTGTGGTTCTTCGCGAAACTCTTCGACTCCCGCATCCTCACCATGCCCATCGACGGCGGCATGGGCGTGCTGGTCGCCTGGGGCGACAACCCCGACCTCGTCCTCACCGTCGGCGGATTCCACCCCGCCTACCGGCCACCACCCCTGCCGTTCCCGATCCCCGACCGCTTGTCGGTCGACATCCTCAACCGCAGCAACCAGCTCATCCGCGTC
Source organism: Amycolatopsis sp. NPDC021455 (assembly GCF_040640995.1). Lineage (NCBI taxonomy): Bacteria > Bacillati > Actinomycetota > Actinomycetes > Pseudonocardiales > Pseudonocardiaceae > Amycolatopsis > Amycolatopsis sp. NPDC021455. The sequence continues at coordinate 17,809 of NZ_JBFACT010000018.1, forward strand.
GCCGGCTACTTCGCCATCACCAGCAACACCGTCCAGTTCGGCGCCAAAGCCGAACTACGGCTGGGGTTCAGCGCCTTCCGCGTCGAAGGCCACCTCGGGTTCGACGCCCTCTTCCAGCTGTCCCCGTTCCGGTTCGCCATCCACATCCACGCCCACGTCACCCTCAAAGCCTTCGGCGTCGGCGCCTTCGGCATCGACCTCGACTTCCAGCTCGAAGGCCCGGCACCCTGGCGCGCCCACGGCCGGGGAACCATCGGGTTCCTCTTCTTCTCCATCTCCGCCAACTTCGACATCACCTGGGGCGAAGACCGCGACACCACCCTGCCATCGGTGGCCGTGCTTCCCTTGCTGGCCAACGAAATCGGCAAGACCGAAGGCTGGGAGACCCGGCTTCCCTCGGGCGGGAACCGGGCGCTGGTCAACCTCCGGGACCTGCCCGAGACCGGCGAAATCGTGCTGCACCCGCTCGGCACCCTGTTCGTCCGGCAGCGCGCGCTGCCGCTGAACGTCCGGCTCGACCGCGTCGGCGGCCGGAAAGCCGGTGACGGCAAGCGGTTCACCGTGGCGCCCGTCGACAACACCGGCCTCAAACGAGTCTCGGACACCGGCGACCGCTTCGCCATGGGACAGTTCCAGACCCTGTCCGACGCCGATGCCCTTTCCCGGCCCTCCTACGAAACGCAGGACGCCGGCCTCGAACTGACCGCCGACACCGCCCTCGCCACGGCACGCGTGGTCCGCCGCAGCGCGCGCTACGAACTGCACGTCATCGACAGCACGGCCACGGCAGCGAGCCCCCGTGCGGCCACCCTGGCCGGGCCGCAAAAGCGGTTCCACAGCGTCAGCGGACCGGTCTTCGACGAACTCACCAAGGGCAGCAGCACCAGCCGGGCCGCTCTGTCCGCCCGCCAAGCCACGCAAAAACAACCGTTCGCCACGCAAGACACCGTCCGCGTCACCGAACAACGGTTCGTCGTCGCCTACCGCAAGAGCAACCGGCAGGCGTTCCCGCCCGCCAGGCCGGGACGGCGGGCCCGCGCCGCGGCGGCCACCTTCCGCAGCCGGGCCACGGCGGAGGACGCGCTCGCCGACTTCGTCACCGCGGACCGGACCCTGGACGGTCTCCTGCACGTGATCCCGGTGGCCGAGGCGGCGGCGCCGCCGGCCGCGTCCGGGACGTGGTCCGACGCCGGGCCGTTGCCGGTGCCCGCGTCCTGGACCGACCTGGCCACGCTCGCCGACGGCCGCGTGCTGCTGGCCGGCGGCACCGGCCCGGACGGGGCACCACTCGCCGCCACGGCGTTGTTCGACCCGACCGCCGACGCGTGGTCGGCCGGGCCGTCCCTGGCGACCGGACGCCGGGGGCACACCACGACCCGACTCGGCAACGGCCGCGTGCTCGCCCTCGGCGGGCGGTCCCGCGCCGGCGTGCTCGCCTCGGCGGAGATCTTCGACCCCGCCGCCGGTGCCTGGGCCGCCGCGGCCGCGATGAGCACGGCCCGCCACGGCCACACGGCCACCGCCCTGCCCGACGGGCGGATCCTCGTCACCGGCGGCAGCGGGGTCCGGACCGGCCAGGAGGACGGCGCACTCGCGTCGGCCGAGCTGTTCCAGCCGGCCACCGGGACCTGGACCGCGGCCGCTCCGATGGGCGACGCGCGCACCGGCCACCAAGCGGTCGTCCTCGACGACGGCCGGGTTCTCGTCGTCGGCGGCGCCGTGCCCACGGGGAACGGCCGCGACGAGGCGCTGGCCCACTGCGAGCTGTACGACCCGGACAAGGACGAGTGGACTCCCACCGGAACCCTGTCCCAGGCCCGGAAAGGCCACCAGGCGACCGTGCTGCCCACCGGGCGGGTGCTCGTCACCGGCGGCGACCCGGTCGTCGCCGGCGACGGCACCCTCGACCCGCACAGCCTGGCCACCGCCGAGCTGTTCGACCCCGCCACGCAGAGGTGGTCCGCGGCGGCGGACATGCCCGGCGGCGGCCGCGCCCGCCACCGGCACCTGCGCCTGCGCTCGGAGCTCGTCCTCGTGCTCGGCGGGACCGGAGCGCCGGAAGCGACGGCGGGCTTCCGGTCCGTCCTCGCCTACGACCACACCGACGGGTCTTGGTCCACAGTGGACGGACTGGGTACCGGCCGGTCCGGCTTCGGCTCCGTGGAGCTGGCGGACGACCGGGTCCTGGTCGCCGGCGGGGTCGCGAGCGCGGGCGCGGCCGCCGAAAACCCGGAAGCCGGCACGCCGGCCCAGCGCAGCGAGGTGCTCATCCCATGACGCAGCCCCAGGACTTCCGCCTGCTGATCGGCCCGGAGCCGTTCGACCCCATCGACGTGGCACCCGCCGCGCCCGCGCCGGGCAAGAAGGCGACGGTCGTCCAGTTCACCGCCGCGTTGACCGAGCCCGACGTCGTCCGCCTGAAGACCGCGTACGGCCTGGTCCTCGACCGGTTCATCCCGAACCTGGCCTACCTCGAACGTCTCGACGACGCCACGGCCGCGCGGGTGCGCGCCGACTTCCTCGTCCGGTCGTGCGTCGCGCTGGACCCGGCGCTGAAGCTCGCCCCATGGATCCCCGCCACCGGCACCCCGCTCGAGCTGATCGTGACCCTGTTCGACGACACGGACCTCCCCGCCGCCCGGACGTCGCTGACCGCGGCCGGCGCCCGGGATGTCGAGGTCCTCGACAACCGGGAGATCGGCAGCCACCCCGTCGCGCGGTGCGCGATCGACGACCGGGCGGCGCTGCCGCTGGTCGCGGCCGTCGACGACGTCGTCTGGGTGGAGCCGGAGCAGGCCGCCGTGGCCTTCAACGTCGAAGCGGCGGAGACGATCCAGTCCGGCAGGGTCGGCGAGCACGCGGGCACGATCTGGGACCGGGAAATACACGGCGAGGGCCAAGTGATCGACATCATCGAGAAGGACGGGACGATCGACCTGAGCCACTGCTTCTTCGCCGACGAACCGGTGAACATCCCCGGCCCGCTGCACCGGAAGGTCCTCAAGCTCACCTCGAAGCCCGGCACCGAGGTCAGCGAGCACTGCATGTTCGTCGCGGGGATCGCGGCGGGCAACGCCCTCACCAACCAGGGCGCGCACCCGCACCGGGGCGGGGCGTGGGCGGCCAAGATCGTCTTCCGCACCCGGGACGACCACCTCGTGAACATGCTGGAAGACGGGAAGGAGGCCGGCGCCACCATCCACAACACCAGCTGGGGAGTCGAAAACCCGGACTACGACAAGACCGCACGGGACGCCGACGACTTCAGCTTCCGCAACGAAGAGCACGTGGTCGTCGGCGCCGGCGCCGATTTCCACGACAACGACAACACACCGCCGGGCATCGCCAAGAACGTGCTCTGCGTCGCGGCGACCGACGCCTTCCCCCTCGAGCTGCACCTGACCGAAGGGGTTCCCGGACCGACGCGTCCCGACCGGCGCCGCAAGCCCGAGATCATGGCCGTGGGGGCCGGGATCAGTTCGGCGCTGCCGCGCTCCTCGCCGACCCCGGGTCCCTACTGCGAGACCGGTCCGCCGAAGGTGTTCCACGCGGCGGCGACGAGCTGGGCGGCCCCGAACGTCGCGGCCGCGGCCGCGCTCGTGCGCCAGTACTTCACCGAGGGGTACTACCCCCGCGGTGAGCGGCTGGGCAACCGGCCGTTCTTCCCGACCGGTGCGCTGATCCGGGCCGTGCTGCTCAACTCGACGGTCGACGTGACCAGCTCCGACCTCCCCAACGTCAGTGTCAAGGGCTACCCGACGAACGCCGAGGGCTGGGGACTCATCCGGCTCGATCGCACCCTCTTCTTCCCCGGTAGTCCGCGCCGGCTGTTCGTGAACGACGTACGGCACCTGGCCGGCGTGGCGCTCGCCCAGGTGCAGTCGAAGAAGGTGCGGGTCGAACGCCTGGCCGAGCAACTCAAGATCACGCTGGTGTGGACGGACCGGCCACCCGCCGAGAGCTCCTTCCAGCGCCCGGCGTGGAACGTGCTCCGGCTGGAAGTGCTGGACCCGCAGGGAACCAGGTACTTCGGCAACGACATCGACGTGCCGACGGGCCTTTCGAAGCCGAACGGGACCGGTTCGCCGGACATCGCCAACAACGTCCAGATGGTCATCGTCGACGAGCCGGCCATCGGCGACTGGACCATCAGCGTCCGCGGCTCCGCCGTCTTCGGCACCCAGGGCTACGCACTCGTGGTGTCAGGAGGCTTGAAATGACCGACTTCCGCGTGTGGATCGGCCCGGAACCGTTCGACCCCGCCGAGTCGCCGGCGGCCGCCGCAGCACTGGCGCCGGCCAAGAAGGCGGTGCTCGTCCAGTTCCGGGCGTCCCTGAACGAGCCCGACGCCGCCCGGGTGAAGGCCGCGTACGGAGTCCGCCTCGACCGGTTCGTCCCGAACTTCTCCTTCCTCGAACGGGTCGACGACGACACGGCCGCGAGGCTGCGCGCCGACTTCCTGGTGCGCGCGTGCGTCCCGCTCGACCCGGCGTTGCGGCTCGCCTCCTGGATCCCCGCCGGCGTCACCCCGCTCGACCTGATCGCGACCCTGTTCGACGACGCGGACTCCGCCGCCGTCGCAGCCGCGCTGGGCGCGCTCGGCGCGCGCAACGTCGTGCTCACCGACAACCGGGCCTTCGGCGGCAGCCAGTACGCCGACTTCACCCTCGACGACCGGGCCAAGCTGCCGCTGGTCGCGGCCATCGACGAGCTGGTCCTGGTCGAGCCGGTCCCGGAGCGCGAGGTCACCGACGTCCCCGCGGCCCAGGTCCTCCAGTCGGGCGTGGCCGGCCTGAACACCACCCCGATCTGGGACCACGACCTGCACGGCGAGGGCCAGGTCATCGGGCTCATCGACAAGGGCCACCTCGACCTGAACCACTGCTTCTTCAACGACCCCGACGAAGCCAAGGCCGGCAAGGACCACCGCAAGGTGCTCGCCATGTTCGACCAGAACACGCCGGACGTCACCGAGCACTTCATGTTCGTCGCGGGCATCGTCGCCGGCAACTCGCTCGCCCAGAACGGCACGCACGAGCACCGCGGCGGCGCGTGGGCGGCGAAGCTCGTCTGCCGCAGTCTCGACGACCTGTTCCCGCCGATCGGGCTCAAGATGGAGGGCATCCTCCAACGGGGGAAGGAACTCGGGGCCGCCATCCACACCAACAGCTGGGGCGGCGTCATCCCGCGGTACAACACCGACGCCGTCGGCGCGGACAAGTTCAGCTTCGACAACGAGGAGCACGTGGTGATCGCCGCCGCGGCGAACACCACCGACCGCGGCACCGGCAACGGCGCGCCCGGGATCGCGAAGAACGTGTTGTGCGTGGCCGCGTCGCAGGGTCCGCCCGACCAGATGAAGTCCGGCAGCGGAAAGCCGGGGCCGACCACCGACGGGCGGCGCAAACCCGATCTGATGGCGGTGGGCAACGGCATCCAGTCCGCGTCCCTGAAGCGGGACTCGACCGCGCTCTACTGCGACACCGGTCCCTACTTCAAGAACCCCGACCTGGCGGCGACGAGCTGGGCGACGCCCAACGCGGCGGCCGCCGCCGCCCTCGTGCGCCAGTACTTCAAGGAGGGGTGGTACCCCCTCGGCGAGAAACGAGACGATCGCCGGATCGATCCGACCGGCGCGTTGATCCGGGCGGTGCTGCTCAACTCGACGACGAACATGACCGGCGTCGCGGGCTATCCGTCCGACGTCGAAGGCTGGGGGCAGATCCAGCTCGACCGCACCCTCGTCTTCAAGGACGGCCGCCGGCGCCGGCTCCTGGTGAACGACATCCGCAACAACGCCGGGCTGGAGCAGGGAACAAGCGCCTCACGGCTCTTCATCGCCGGCGACGACCACGAACAGCTCAAGATCACGCTCGTGTGGACGGATCCGCCCGCGGCGGAGTCGGCGACCCGGCCGACGAGGAACGTCCTCAAGCTGACCGCGCGGGACCCGCGGGGGATCACCTTCCTGGGCAACGACTTCGACACCACGGCCGGGGAGTCCCGCGAAGGCGGCACGGGCCCGGAGGACCGGCTCAACACCGTCCAGATGATCGTCGTGGACCGGCCGTTCAAGGGCCCGTGGATCATCACCGTCAGCGGAACCGTCGTCTTCGGCAATCAGGGCTACGCCCTTGTCGTCACGGGCGCATGACATGAACGACACCAGCACCGAGCCCGGCGGAGGCACCGGATGGCACTGACCGTCGAAACCCTGATGCTCGAGATCGGCCGCGCGTTCGCCCCGCTCGAACAGCGCCTGCGCGGCGCCGAGATCCCGCTCCTGTTCGCCGAGATCGGCCTGCCCGCGCCCGACGTGGTGCTCGGCACGCAGGCCGTGCAGAACGCCGTCGGCGGCGCCGCGACCGCGCTGAGCTCGCTGCCGCGAGTGGTGACGGACCTGGCCGCGGCGATCGACGCCCACGACACCACGCGGATCACCGCGGCGGTGGCCGCCGCGGCACCGATCGTCAAGTCCGTCGCCGCGGCCGTCGACGTCGTCTCCACCGCGATCACCGCGGCGGCGCGGACGGCGGGACCGAACCGGGCCGAGGTCGAGGCGTTCGCCGCCGAGCTGGCGCAACGGCTGTTCGGCTTCGCGCTCATCACCTACCTCGAAGAACAGAAGCCGGTCGCCGGGTACCTGCTCGGGATCCTCGGGATCCTCGAGTCGACCCCGCTGGCGGCGACCCCCGCGGCGCCCGCGCACGTGCGCCGCGTGCTGCGGGTGGACCGGGTGACCGCGCTGCTGCGCGACCCGGTCGGCGTGCTCGCCGACCTCTACGCGTGGGGCAGCCCGGAGTTCGACTGGGACCTGCTGCTGCGGCGGCTCTCGATCTTCCTCGTCGCGGTCACGGACTTCGCCTTCGTGCAGGCCGGGCCGCCGCCGTTCCTGCGCATCGCCGCGGTCGACGTCGGGGTCACCGGCGATCCCGTCCCCGGCGTCGCCGCCGAGCTGCGCCTCGCCACCGACGAGAAGGTGGACCTGACCATCCCGATCGGGGACACGGTCGCGCTGGTCGTGACGTCCGACGCGGCGCTGGAGGAGAAGACCGCCGTCGAACTGCTGCCGCCGGCGCAGCTCCGGGTCGTGCCGCCGACGGCCGAGGTCCGCGGCGGGGTACGGCTGGGCCTGCAGGCACCGTACGCCGACGGGGCACCGCCGATCGTCGTCCTCGGTACGGCGGGCGGTTCGCGGATCGAGGCGCGGCGGCTGCGCACCACGGTCGGCGGAGATCTCGTGTGGAACCCGACCGAGCGGCGGGCCGATGGCGCGCTGGTGTTCGAAGCCGCCGTCGAGGGCGGCAAGATCGTGCTGGACCTGTCGGACGCGGACGGCTTCATCGGCACGCTCCTGCCCGCCGGCAAGATCGAGCTCGACGTCGACTTCACGCTGACGTGGTCGTCCGCCACCGGATTGCGCTTCAAGGGATCCGGCGGCGCCGAGGTGGACGTGCCGGTCGACATCGGCGCCGGGCCGGTGACCCTGACCAGCCTGCACCTGGCCCTGTTGCTGGCTTCCAGTGGCATCACGTTCGAAGCGTCGGGGTCGATCACCGCCCAGCTCGGTCCGGTCTTCGCGGCGGTCGATCGGCTCGGTGCCGTCCTGCGCGTGACGCAGCCGCAGACCGACGGCAGCCTGGGCCTCGCCGACTTCTCCGTCGGGTTCAAACCGCCCACCGGAGTCGGCCTGGCGATCGACGCGGGCGGAATCTCCGGTGGCGGTTTCCTCTCCTTCGACGCCGGGCGCGGGGAGTACGCCGGCGCGCTGGAACTGGAGTTCGCGGACTTCCTCGCGCTGAAGGCGATCGGGCTGATCACGACCCGGCAGCCGGACGGCTCACCGGGCTTCTCCCTCCTGATGGTCCTCACCGCCGAGTTCGGCAGCGGCATCCAGCTGGGATACGGCTTCCGGCTCCTGGCGGTCGGCGGGCTGGTCGGGCTCAACCGCGGGATGAACCTCGCAGCCCTGGTCGAAGGCGTCCGCACCGGCGCGATCGAATCCGTCGCCTTCCCGAAGGACGTCGTCGCCAACGCACCCCGAATCCTCTCCGACCTGGCGCGGTTCTTCCCGCCCGAACAGGGCACGTTCCTGATCGGGCCGATGGCCAAGATCGGCTGGGGCACACCGACCCTCGTGAGCATCTCGCTCGGCGTGATCATCGAGATCCCGGGCACCATCGCGGTGCTCGGCGTCCTCAAGGCCGCGCTGCCCACCGAGGACGATCCCCTGCTGGTGATCCAGGCCCAGTTCGTCGGCGCCCTCGAACTGGACAAGTCCCGGCTGTGGTTCTTCGCGAAGCTGTTCGACTCGCGGGTCCTCACCATGCCCATCGACGGCGGGATGGGTGTGCTGGTCGCCTGGGGCGACAACCCCGACCTGGTCCTGACTGTGGGCGGGTTCCACCCCGCCTACCGGCCACCACCCCTGCCGTTCCCGATCCCCGACCGGCTGTCGGTCGACATCCTCAACCGCAGCAACCAGCTCATCCGCGTCGCCGGGTACTTCGCCATCACCAGCAACACCGTCCAATTCGGCGCCAAAGCCGAACTACGACTGGGCTTCAGCGCCTTCCGCGTCGAAGGCCACCTCGGGTTCGACGCCCTCTTCCAGCTGTCCCCGTTCCGGTTCGCCATCCACATCAACGCCCACGTGACGTTGAAGGCGTTCGGGGTCGGCGCGTTCGGCATCGACCTGGACTTCCAGCTCGAAGGCCCGGCGCCGTGGCGGGCGCACGGCCGGGGGTCGATCGGGTTCCTGTTCTTCTCGATCTCGGCGAACTTCGACATCACCTGGGGCGAGAACCGCGACACCACGCTGCCGCCGGTGGCCGTCCTTCCCTTACTGGCCAACGAAATCGGCAAGACCGAAGGCTGGGACGCCCGGCTGCCGTCCGGGGACAACCGGACGCTGGTCAACCTCCGGCAGCTGCCCGAGACCGGCGAGATCGTGCTGCACCCGCTCGGCACCCTGTTCGTCCGGCAGCGCGCGCTGCCGCTGGGCGTCCGGCTCGACCGCGTCGGCGGGCAGAAGGCCGGTGACGGCAAGCGGTTCACCGTCGACCCGGTGGACGGCGGCGGGCTGAAGCGGGTGTCGTTCACCGGCGACCGGTTCGCGATGGGGCAGTTCCAGACCCTGTCCGACGCCGCCGCGCTGTCCCGGCCCTCCTACGAGACCCAGGACGCCGGCCTGGAACTGACCGCCGACACCGCCCTCGCCACGGCACGGGTCGTGCGCCGCAGCGCGCGCTACGAACTGCACCTGATCGACAGTGCCGCCACCCCGCGGGCGACCAAGCTGGCCGGGCCGCGGAAGCGGTTCCACAGCGTCAGCGGACCGGTCTTCGACGAACTCACCAAGGGCAGCAGCACCAGCCAGGCCGCCCTGTCCACCCGCCAAGCCACGCAAAAACAACCGTTCGCCACGCAAGACACCGTCCGCGTCACCGAACAACGGTTCGTCGTCGCCTACCGCAAGAGCAACCGGCAGGCGTTCCCGCCCGGCGCGATCGCCCGGCCGGGCCGGACCACCGTGACGACGTTCCGGAGCCGGGCGACCGCCGAAGACGCACTCACCGACTTCGTCGCGGCGGACCGCACCCTGGACGGTCTGCTGCACGTGATCCCCGCGGCCGAGGCGGTGGGCTCCCCCGGCGTGCCGGGCACCTGGGCGGGCGCGGGTGTCCTGCCGGCTCCGGTGTCCACTGTGGACGCCGTGCCGCTGGCCACCGGCCGCGTGCTGCTCGCCGGCGGGACCGGCCAGGACGGCGCCGCCATCGCCACGACCACCCTGTTCGACCCGACCGCCGACTCCTGGGCCACCGGCCCGGCACTGGGCACCGCCCGCCGCCGGCACACCACCACCCGGCTCGACGACGGCCGGGTGCTCACGGCCGGCGGCCGGGGCACCGGCGCCGTGCTGGCGACGGCCGAGGTGGCCGACCCGGGCGCGAGCGCGTGGACGCCGGTGGCGGACCTGCGCGTCGCCCGGCACGGCCACTCCGCGACCAAGCTGCGCGGCGGCCGGGTGCTGGTCGCCGGCGGCACCGGCGTGCGGACCGGGCAGGACGACGGCGCCCTCACGTCGTGCGAAGCGTTCGACCCCGGCACCGGCACCTGGACGGCGCTGCCGCCGATGACCGACGCCCGCACCGACCACCAGGCCGTCCTGCTGCTGGACGGCGACGTCCTGGTCGTCGGGGGCGCTGTCCCGTGCGGGAGCGGCCGGAGCGGGCAGCTCGCCTACTGCGAGGTGTTCGACCGGGCGCGGGAGGACTGGGTCGTCACCGGCAGCCTCGCCCAGGCCCGCACCGGGCACCAGGCGACGCTGCTGCCGGACGGCACGGTCCTGGTCACCGGCGGCGACGCGGTCGTCGCGCCCGACGGCACGCTCGACCCGCACAGCCTCGCCACCACCGAGCGGTACGACCCGAAGCACGGCACGTGGCACGCGGCGGCTCCGATGCCGGGCGGCGGGCGCACCGGACACCGGGCACTGCTGCTGAGCTCCGGCGTCGTCCTGGTGACCGGCGGTACCGGCACCCCGGAACGGGCGGCGGGCTACCGCTCCGCGCTGCTCTACGACCCGGACAAGGACACCTGGACGACGGTTTCGGGGCTGCTCACCGGCCGTTCCGCCCACGCCGTCGCCGAGCTGCCCGACGACCGGGTGCTCGTCGCCGCCGGTGTCTCCGGCCCCGACCCCGCCGGCACCGGCGAGGTGCTCATCCCATGACGTCTGCGAAGGAAACCACGATGACCACTCTCACCGCGGCGCTCGGCACCTGGACCAGCGCGCACGACCTGCCCACCCCCGCCGCCTGGTACGGCCAGCACGACGGCGCGGTCGCGCTCGACCACGGGATCGTCCTGGTGGCGGGCGGCGCGGACGCCGGCGGCGCCGCGCTCAGCACGGCCGCGACGCTCGGCACGGACGGCACCTGGACCCCGACCGGCACCATGCGCTCACCGCGCCGGCTGCACACCCTCACCCGCCTGCCGGACGGGACCGTCCTCGCCGCCGGCGGTCTCGGCGGCTCGTCCCCCACCGGGCCGGGGCTCGGCACCGCCGAGATCTACCACCCGGACAGCAACCAGTGGACGTTCACCACCGTCCCGATGATCACGCCCCGCTGGGGCCACAGCGCGGTCCTGCTGCCCGACGGCTCGGTGCTCGTCGCCGGCGGCAGCGCGGCCCGCCCCGGCGGGAGCACCACCGCCCTGCGGTCGGCGGAGCGCTACACCCCGAGCGACGGGAAGTGGCACGAGGCACCGGCGATGACCGACGCCCGCACCGGCCACACCGCCGTCGCGCTCGACGACGGGATGGTCCTGGTCGTCGGCGGCGTCGTGCCGGTGGGCGTCCCCGACGACCCCGCGCTCGCCTTCTGCGAGCTCTACGACTCGGACAAGAAGCAATGGGCACCGACCGGTGCCCTGCTGCGCGCCCGCCGCCACCACCAAGCGACCCGGCTCTCCGGCACGACCGTGCTCGTCACCGGCGGGACCGCGCCGGGTTCGCCGGGCACCGCGCCGTACGACCCGTTCAGCCAGCGCGCGGTCGAGGTGTTCGAGCTGGGCAGCGGAACCTGGACGGAGAAGGCCCCGATGCCGGCCGGGCGGGCGTTCCACCGGGCGGTCCCGCTCGGGCCGGGCCGGGTGCTGGTCGCCGGCGGGGCCGCGAGCGACCGCGACGAAGCCGGCTACCGCAGCGCGTTCGTCTACGACGCCGGCCACGACGAGTGGACGCCGGCCGCCGGGCTCACGACCGGGCGGTGGTCGTTCGCGGCCGCGCCACTCGCCGACGGCGGGGCGGCGATCGCCGGCGGCGTGGTCCGCTCCGGGCTGGCCGCCGCGGACCCGGCCGTCACCGAGCTGACCCCGGCCACCGAGCTGTTCGCCGGCGGTGCCGCGTGAGCCCGAACGCCTACACCTTCCTGCCCTGGCTGCGCACGGGGATCAGCACCAAGGTGACGACCCCGCCGCAGGCCGGCGTGCGGGCGACCGTCAAGGTCCAGCTGCTCGTCTCCGGCGAGCCGATCACCGGCCACGAAACCCTGACCCAGCCGGTGAACCGGGACGTCCAGCTGTACGGGCCCGGCGACGTCGTCGGCGTCGACCCGCGGGCGATCTCGCGCACCGAACCGCGGGCGGGCGTCACCAACTTCGAGCCGAACTACCTGGCGCACATCGAGTTCTCCGAGGAGGACTTCCTCTGGCGCTACAGCCCGGGCGCCGCGGATGGGCACACCGCCCGGCTCACGCCGTGGCTGGCGCTGGTCGTGCTCGCCACCGGCAGCGAGTTCACCGAGGTCCCGAAGGGGGCCGGCCCGCTGCCGGCGATCAGCGTCGCGGACCCGGCCGGCACCCTGCCGCCGCCGGACCAGCTCGGGGCCTGGGCGCACGTGCACGTCAACGGCTCGCTGGCCGACCCGGTCGCCACCGACGGCACGGCCGCCGCGCTGGCCGCGCTCACCGAAGTGGTGCGCACCAACGCCGACAACGCCTGCTCCCGGCTGATCTGCCCGCGCCACCTGCGACCGGGCACCGCGTACGAGGCGTTCCTCGTGCCGACGTTCGAATCCGGCCGGCTCGCGGGACTCGGGCTGGACCCGGCGGTGGCGCCGAACGCGCTGTATTCCAGCTGGGGCCCGCACTACGCGAACCGCCCGGCCGAGGGCGTCCTGCCGTACTACCACCGCTGGGCCTTCGCGACCGGCACGGCGGGCGACTTCGAGTTCCTGGTCCGGCTGCTCCGCCCGCAGGCCCCGGACCCGCGGATCGGCCGGCGGCCCCTCGACGTCCACGGGAAGCCCGGCCTGGACCTGCCGCCCATCACGGACCAGGGTGGCGTGCTGCCGCTGCGGGGTGCGCTGAAAGTGCCCGAACGCGCCGGCGACCCGATCGACCCGGCGGAGAACTGGGACCACTTCGTCGACACCGGCGCGGCCCCGCCCTACCCGCATCCGTTCGAGCAGGCGATGGCCGGCCTGCTCAACCTGGCCGACGACTACCAGCGCCACGAACCCGCGGCAGCGCACGCCGCGAGCCCGGCGGCGACCGCGGGCCCGGACCCGGTGATCACGCCGCCGCTGTACGGACGCTGGCACGCGCTGACGACCAGGCTGCTGAACGACGAGAACGGCACCCCGGTGTCCCCGGAGGTCCTGCGCGGCTGGCTGCACCGGCTCAACCTCGACCCGCGCTTCCGCATCGCGGCGGGCCTCGGCACCCAGGTCGTCCGCGCCCACGACGAGGAGCTGATGGCCGCGGCCTGGGCCCAGGTCGGCGACGTCCTGGTCGCGAACGGCCGGATCCGGGCCGCCCAGCTGGCCCGCGAGGTCGGGAACGTGTTGCAGGCCAAGCACATCGACCCACCGACGGGCAGCGCGCCCGCCGCACTGGCGGCCGCGCCGGCGTCGGCGCCGGGCCGGTCCCTGACGCTCACCGCGCCGGCGCACTCGCGGGTCACGACCGCGGCGAGCAGCAGCAGTTTCGCCGCAGGCGACGGCACCGCCGACGCGGGCGGCGGCAGCGGCAGGCCCGCCGCAGGCAGCCCCGCTGCCACAGCCGACGGCACCGGCAGCCCCACCGCCGCCGGCAGCCGCACCGCTGGCGGCGACAGCGGCAGCCCCGCCGCCGCAGGCGACGGCAGTCCCACCACCGCAGGCAGTCCCACCGCAGGCGGCGACAGCGGCAGCCCCACCGCCGCAGGCGGCGCCACCGGCCGCGACTCCACTGCCGGCCTCGCCGCCGGACCCGCCGCCCTGGGCGCGGGCGTCGGCGCGAGTGGTGGCGCTGGCAGCCGCATTGCCGCTGCGGGTGGCGCCGTCGGCCTCGTCGCCGATCCCGCCGGCCAGGTCGCCGCCGAGTTCCGGGTGGCGAGCAGCCGGGTCGCGGCCGCGCCCGTGTCGCCCGCCATGCGCCGCATCACCCGTCCCGGGTCGCGGCTGATGCGGACGCTGCCCTTCCCCGGGCAGTCCGCGGCCGCTCTGCTGTCCCGGATGGACGCTCCGGTCGACCCGGTCGTCGCGGCGCCCGTGAAGGTCACCCCGGGTGCGCTCGTCACGCCCCGGGACCTGGCCGCCACCCTGCACCCGGCCCAGCCGCCCGGCGCGGACCCCGTCGGTTCCCTGCCGCGCAGCCCGGACTTCGTGCTGCGTGCCCTCGGCGACCCGGTCGCGCCGCACCCCGGTACCTCCGACAGCGCCGAGGCGCAGCGGTTCAAGGCCGCGCTGCGCGAGCTGCACCAGGGCTTCGACGCGGGGGTCGCGGTCGGGCACGTCAAACCCGCGCCACCGCTGGACGTCGTGGGGACGGCCGCCTCGGTGCTCACCGGGCTGAACGCCGAAGAGACCGTGCCGCGTGCCCTGCTCGAAGGATCCGTCAGCCTGCCCGAACGGCTGCGGCCCTTCGCCGCGGGGTTCATCGAGGCCATGGCCTATCCCGTGTTCGACGTACCGGCCTACCGGACGCTGCTGGACATCTCGGTCGACAGCCTCGTCCCGAACCTGAGCCTGCTGCCGCCGAACTCGATCACGCTGCTGGCGAACAACCGCGAGTTCATCGAATCCTTCCTCGTCGGCCTCAACCACGAGATGGCCCGCGAACTGCTGTGGCGGGAGTACCCCACCGACCAGCGCGGGACGCCGTTCCGGCAGTTCTGGGACCCGGTCGCGACGCTGCCGGTGCCGAACGAGACCGCCGGCCTGCGGCGTGAGCGGGGCTACGACATCCCGCCGATCCACGAATGGCCGGCCACGACCCGGCTGGGGGACAACGAAAACCGGCAGCCGGACGACCCGCGCCCCGGTGGCCCGCAACGCGACGACCTCGTCCTGGTCGTCCGCGGCGAGCTGCTCAAGAAGTACCCGACGGCCGCGATCTACGCCCAGCGCGCGCAGTTCCCCGGGAACGACCCGACGCAGCCCCGCGAACTCGCCGACCTGCCCACCGACGGCCTGCCGTCACCCGAGCAGATCCGGCTGCCCCGGTACGAGGCGAAGGTCGAGCCGGACATCTACCTGCTCGGCTTCGACCTCGACGCCGACGAGGCCCTCGGTACGCCGGGGGTCGACCCCGGCTGGTTCTTCGTGCTGAAGGAACGTCCCGGCGACCCGCGCTTCGGCGTCGACGACGGACCGCCCACCCACGTCGAGGTGTGGAACGACCTCACCTGGGACGACGTCGATCCGCACCGGACCGGGTTCCTCGAGCTGGACCCGGCCGTCCAGGTCGCCCTGGGCGACTTCGACCACTCCGACGACGACCGCGAGAAGAAGGACCAGCGCGCCGAAGACGAGAACCTGCCGCTCTGGTTCTCGGGCCTCGGCTCGGCCGACCTCGCCTACATCCTTTTCCAGGTCCCCGTCATGGTGGCCGTGCACGCACAGGAGATGTTGCCGCGATGACCGCCTTGAGTGACGACTTCCCGGTGCTGCTCGGCCCGGTCCGGCTCGAAACCCGGTTCACGCCGACGGAGCTGCTCGTCCGGGTGTTCCCGGACGAGTGGTCGGTGGAAAAGTCCGAAACGAAGCCGACGGTGGCCGAAATCGGCGCGGTCGACGCCTACTGGACCGCCCGATGGGCCGCCGCGAAACGGCCCGGCCCGCTCGCGGCCGCGTGGCAGGAGCTGACCGGGCGGGTCGCCCCGGGACGCGCCGCCTGGCTGCTCACCACCCGCCTCCCGGCTAACCCCGCCGACGAGCCGGCCGCGGTGCCCGGCAGCACCGTCGTGCTCGTCGTCCGGACCACCGCCGCGGTGGCCGCGAACGACAAGGCACCGACCGTCGCGTACTGGACCGCGGTGTGGCGCGCCCACGGCGACCGGCTGCTGCTGCGGCAGGCCGACGCCGCCCTGCGCGCCGCGGTCGGCAACAACGACACGCGGGCGAACGCCATCCGCGCCCGCCGTCCGTCCGGAGTGGACAGTGCGCCGGTGGCCCCGGGCGACGACGTCGCGGTCGCGTTCCTCGTGCTCCCCGCGCCCGCCGCGAACAGCACCGCGGCGGAGTCGTGGACGCAGTCGGCGCGGGCGCGGCTGCTGCCGGACCGCTTCCAGGTCCGCGGGTACCTCGGCGGCCGTCAGGTCGTGTCGGTCACCGGCACGGCGGTGCCGGCGACGCTGCCGGTCAGCCCGGACCCCAACGCCGTCGACCAGATCAGCGTCAACGAGCAGACCGGTGCCCTGCACGTCCCGGACGAGCTGCGCTGGCTGACCGACTTCGACCGCGCCGTCGCGACCGGGATGGGCGTGCGGATCCCGCTGACCGACGAGATCCGCGGCGGGCTCGACCGGCTCGTCGCGTTCGGGCTGCGCGAGCAGTCCGCACCGGCGAAGACCGCTACCGACCTCGCCGACCTCATCACCCGGCAGCTGCGCAGCCCCGACGGCTTCAGCCTGCTGCCGCAGGGCACCCCGACGAACAACACCGACGTGCGCCCCGCGGGGCAGGACCCGGAAGACGAGGCCGCCGCGGCGCTGCGCAGCATCACCGGAGCCGCCACCGCCGCCGCGGCGGACTGGACCGGGCGGACCGACGGCCAGGTGTTCGCCGACCTGCTCGGCCTCGACCGGGCCGTGCTGACCGGGATGCCGAACGCGGACGGCACCGACCAGCGCGACGCGCGCGCCGCCAACACGGCGCTGTGGCCGGCGACCTGGGGCTACTTCCTGCAGACCGCGCTGAACCCGCTGCTCGGCCCGGCCGCGGTCGCCGCCACGCGCGACTTCTTCCTGAAGTACGTGTCCGGCCGCGGCCCGCTGCCGGCGGTCAAGATCGGGCGGCAGCCCTACGGCATCCTGCCGACGACGGTGTTCTCCAAGCTCGCCTACCCGGACTCGGCCTCGGCCCCGCACCGCCGCGCGCTCAACAAGGTATTGACCGCGGCGGGCGTGGACTGGGCGGCGGCCGTCGCCCGGGTGCCACGCCTCGACCCCGGCGCACCCGACCCGCACCAGCGGCTGCTGGACCTCCTGGCGCTGCACCCGACCTCGGCCGAATACCACCAGCGGTACGCCCAAAGCGTCGAGGACCTCTTCAACCGGGAGAACCTCGGCGGGCTGGGCTCGACCGTGCTGCCGGCGCTCGACGCGCTGGGCCTGCCGGGACCGGTGCGGGCGCTGCTCGCCCGGTTCGGCGCGGACACCGGCCCCGGCAAGGACCCGGACCTGCTGCGCCGGCTGTTCACCGACTTCCAGCAGCCGATCCTGGCCCCGCTCGTCGACGACCGCCCGCTGTCGGAGACCGACCCGATCCGGGACTACACCCCCGACCACCGCAACTACGTGCGCTGGCTGGCCGACCTGGCCGGCGGCGACCCGGCGGTCACCGACCTCGACGCGATCCGGCTGGAACTCGGCTTCACCGACGACACCCCGCCGTCGGCGTTGCTGTACCTGCTGCTGCGGCACGCGGTCCTGCTCGGCTGGGACGACGCGGCCCGGGCCCTCGCGAGCGCCGCCGGCATGACCGGACTGTCCACAGCGGACTCGCCGTTCGTGCACGTGCGGATTCCGGGCGCGGGCGAACAGGCGCTCAGCGAGAGCCGGTTCCGGCTGCTGTACTCCCCCGCGCCCGCCGTCACCGGGAACCCGGAGCAGCTGCTCGTCGACTTCATCCCGGGCGTCCTGCGCCGGCCGGGACCGACCGCGGCGCTGGCCGAGCAGGTCACGGCGCTCGGGCTGCTGGCCGGCCTGCCCACGGCCAAGCTGGAGCGGGTACTCGCCGAGCACCTCGACCTGGCCTCCTACCGGCTCGACGCCTGGCGGCTGGGGCTGGCCACCGAACGGCTGGCCGAGCTGCGGTTCGGGCCCGGCGGCACCGGCACCGCGAAGCCGGGGCTGCACCTCGGCGCGTACGGCTGGCTGGAAGACGTCCGCCCCAGCACGGACCCGCTCACCCCCGTCACCCTCACCGGCCCGCTCGCCACCGTGTTCGCCGGCGGAAAACCGTTGCTGCACGACGAAAAGAACGAAGGCTTCGTGCACACGCCGTCACCGGCGCACGCCCGGACCGCGGCGGTGCTGCGCGCCGGCTACGCCGCCAACCGCACGCCGGAAAACCCCGGCACGTTCGCGGTGAACCTCGGCTCCGGACGCGTGCGGGTCGCCCTCGGCATCCTCGCCGGGATGCGGCAGGGCCAGTCGCTGGGCGCGCTGCTCGGCTACCGGTTCGAACGCGGGCTGCACGACCGCCACGCCGAGGCCGAGGTGGACAAGTTCATCGCCGGGCTGCGGCTGAAGTTCCCGCTGCGCGCCGGGAAGATCACCGAGACCGCGGCCGAGCCGGACAAGATCACGCAGGTCGAAGCCGGGAACGTCGTCGACGGGCTCGCGCTGGTCCGCCACCTGAACGGCGCCGGGGTGCCGCAGACCTACCCGTTCGGCCTCGCCGGGCTGCCCGAGGCCGACGACGGCCAGAAGCAGGCGATCAGCGACGAGGCGGCCCTGCTGCTCGACGCCAACGACGCCGTCGCCGACCTCGCCGTCGCCGAGTCCGCCCACCAGGCCCTCGCCGGCAACGTCGAGCGGGCCTCGGCGACGCTCGACGCCTACGCCAAGGACGGCCTGCCGCCCGAGCCCACCGTGATCGAGACGCCGCGCAGCGGCACCACGCTCACCCACCGGTTCGGCCTGCGGCTGCGGACCGGGCTGAACCCGGGCGGCGGCGATTCGCCCCGCGCCAAGGCCGAGCCCGCGGTCGACGACTGGCTGCCCAGCCTGCTGCCACCGCCGAGGTCCGTCGCGGCCCACGTCACCTGGACCGACGAGAACGGGCACCCGCGGCACCACGACGTCACCCAGGAGGAGCTGGACCTGTCGCCGATCGACCTGCTCTGGGCCGTGCGGCCGACCGGCGACCCGGCCATGGCCGAGCTCGACGACCGGATCATCGGGGTCGTCGTCGAGCACGACCACCCGCGCCCGGACGCCGAGCTGACCATCCGCTACACCGAGCGGATCGACGGCAAGATCACGTTCTTCGAGCTGTCCCCGCTGATCATCGCCCTGCGGACGCTGCTGACGACCGGACGGCCGCTGCGGCCGACCGACCTGGTCCCCGCGGCCGGCTCCGCCGCGGTGGACCGGAGTCTCGACGACGCCGTCACGGTCACGAGGCGGCGGCCGGAAGCGGTGCGGGACGCCCTGCACGACCTCGCCGACGACGTGGCCGGCTACATCGCCGACGTGGCCCGGCTCTACCCGGCCTCGCCGGCGCCGCCGAAGCGAGCCGACGTGCTCGACCGCATCGACTCGCTGCTGACGCGGTACGCCGGGCTGGTCACCACCGCGGCCGGCTTCGGCGTGGTCCGCAGCGGCTGGGGGGAGCTGATGGCGTGGCGGCGCGGGGTCTTCTCGGCCGTGCTGGCCGCCGTGGCCACCGTCGCCGACCGGATGGCCGGCGCGCTCGCCACCGCCAACACCCTGCTGACCGCGTACGACGCGCTGCCGAGGTCCACTCCGGACGCCGAGCGCATCCGGTTGCTGCGGCAGGTGGAACGGCTGGTCGTCACGACGCCGGCCGTCGATCCGAAGACGCCGAACGAGTTCCGCTCGGCGGTCCGCCACAAGCGGGACGACTTCGCCGACCGGCTCCACGACCTCCAGGACATCGCGGACATCGACACCTCGAAGCTCAGCGACCTGCTGGACGAGGTCGGGCGCCTGCTGCCGCTGACCGCCTTCGACCCCACCGGCCTCGACCTGACCCCCACGCAGGACCAGGTCGTGGACTTCGGCCGCGAGCTGCTGACCCGGGCCCGGGCACTGCAGACCGAGGTCACCGGCCGGCTGGCGGCGGCGGTCACCGCGCTCACCGGCTTCGACCAGGCCGTGACGCCGCCGGACCGCACCAAGGCCGCCCTCGAAGCCCTGCAGGCGATGCTCGGCACCGACGTCCTCGTGGTGCCCGAGTACCCGGTCCCCGACCAATTGGCCAAGGACCTGCACGACGCCCTGGACGGCAGCGACGACCTGGTGCGGCACCTGACGCAGGCACCGCTGAACCGGGACTTCCCGGTCGACGACTGGCTGCACGGCATCGCCCGCGTCCGCGACATGCCCCGGCTCTGGGAACGCGTCGTCCTGCTCAGCGACGCGCTGCGCGGCGACGGCGGGCTGATCAGCAGCGGCGACGGGGACGCCGAGGACGACGGCGACACGCGGCTGCAGCCGATCCAGCTGCCGCTGCGGCCGGGCGACCACTGGCTCGGCATGGAGTTCGCGGCCGGCGCCGACCTCACCGAAGACCGGCTGCTGTTCACGGCGCACTACGCGACCCAGCCGTCGCGCAACGCCGACAGCGAGTGCGGCCTGCTGTTCGACGAGTGGACCGAGGTGATCCCCGCCGAGCGGGAGACCACGAGCATCGCCGTCCACGCGGACAGCCCGGACTCCGAGCCGCCGCAGGCGATGCTGCTGGTGACCCCGCCGGTGAAGACCGGGACGTGGGCCGCCGACGACCTCGTCGCCGCCGTCAACGAAACCTTCGACCTGGCCAAGACGCGGCTCGTCGAACCGGTGCACCTGGACGACACCGGCTACGCGCAGCTCCTGCCGGCCACCGTGCTGTCGGCCACCCGGCAGCCGATCACGATCAGCACCGACCTGGCGATCGCCAACACCCGCTGGAAGGCAGACCATGAGTGAGCCCCGCATCGCCGACCTCGCCGGCGCGCTGACCCGCCGCGAAAACCCGACGGTCGGGGTCTGGAACCGCCTCGAAGGCCGGCCGCGCACGACCGACTTCTCCCGGGCGTTGCGGGCCGAAGTCCGGGACCCGCTGTGGCTGCTGGCGCGGCAGTGGCAACTGGGCGAGTTCCGCGGCAGCGACGCCGGTTCGCCGGTGACCGCCACCTACTCGGTCACGGCGAGCGCGCCGGGCCGGTTCCGGTCCGACGTCGAGCCGCTCGGCACTCCGGGCCCGCTGCCGCCGGACCGTCCGCTCGAGACGGTCGCCGAGCGGCGGCCGTTGCCGTTCGCGTTCGGCACCGAGCCGATCTCGTTCGACCTGCGCCTGACGCTGGGCCGCCGGTGGCTGCGGCTGCTGGCCCGGGCGTCGGGGTTCCGGGACGCCGCCGGGCAGTTCGTCCGGCTGTACCCGATCACGCTGCCCGGCCCGGACGACGCCGCGCAGCTCGCCCACCCCGAGGTCTGGGCGGCGACGCAGGCGGTGGCCGGCCGCCGGCTGGACGGCTATCTGCTCTACCAGCACCTCAAGGGGGGCGGGAAGGCCTCCGACGGGATCCGGGACCTGTCGCGCCAGCGCCGGACCCAGCTGGACGCGCTCGGCCCGCGGCTGACCGGCTGGTTCGACGACCTCATCGACCAGCCCGGCGGGATCACCCCCGACCGGCCCGCGGGCGACTCGGCGTGGGACCCGCGCCGGCTGGAGCACCGCTTCTCCATCGGGGCCGGCGACCGGGTGCTGTCCGCGCCGGAGTACCCCGGCGGCGAGCTGGACTGGCACGCGTTCTCCTCGGCATCGGGGTCGCTGGGCGGTACTCCCGCACCGGTCACGCTCAACCGGACCGTGTTCCCCTCGCCCGTGCGCTATTCGGGCATGCCGCTGCCCCGCTGGTGGGCGGTCGAGGACGGCAAGACGAACTTCGCCGCGGTCACCCCGGACAGCACCGACCTGGCCCGGCTGATCTTCCTCGAGTTCGCGCTGGTGTTCAGCAACGACTGGTACCAGCTGCCGTGCGACCTGCCGGCCGGCACGCTCGCGACGGTCCAGGGCCTGTGCGTGACCGACGTGTTCGGCGAGCGCCGCTGGATCACCCCGGCCGGCGCCGCCGAGCACTGGTCGATGTACACCCTCGGCGACGGCCCCGGCCTGCTGCTCCCGCCCGGCACGCCGAAGGTGGCGACGGGCCCGGCGCTCGAGGACGTGGCCCTGGTCCGCGACGAGAGCGCCAACCTGGTGTGGGGTATCGAGCAGACGGTCCGCACGACGACCGGCGAAGGCCGCTCAGGCGACGAGATGGCGGCCGAATCGCTGGCGTTCCGCCGCCGGCGTCACCCGGACCCGGCGCCGGACGCCCCGCGCGCGCCGATCGCGTACGAGGCGATGAGCTCGGTGCCGGAGAACTGGATCCCGTTCATCCCGGTCCACGTACCGGGCGACAGCCGGGCGATCCAGCTGCAGCGCGCGGCGATGCCGAGCGAGGTGGACGCGAGCCTGATCCGCCCGAGAACGGCGTTGCTGCGCGAAGGTTTCGACCGCGGCGACTCGTACTTCGTCAACGAGGAGGAAGTCCCGAGGTCGGGCACCCGGTTGACGGTCTCGTACAACCGGACCAGGACGAAGACCGGCCGGGTGGCCCTCTGGCTGAGCGTCCGCCGCGACGTCGGCCGCGGAGAACGCTCGAGCGGCCTGGCGTTCGACCTGGCGAAGGGAACGTGACCGGCGGCGGGTCGTTCAAGCCACCTTGATGACGACCTTGCCCGCGGCGTGCCCGTTCTCGACGGCCGCGAGGGCGGCCGGGGCGTCGGACAGCGGGTGGACCGCCGTGATCGCCGGGGCGAGGTCTCCGTCGAGCGCCAGCCGGGCGGCGCGCTCGAGGTTCTCGCGGTCGAGGCGGCGCTCGACGAACCGGCCGCCGATCTCGGCCACGGACTGGTCGCCCACGGCGATGACGCCGCGAGGGTCGCGCGCCAGCGGGGCCACCGTCCGCAGCGAGGGACCGCCGACCAGGTCGACGATCCCGTCGAAGCCGGCCGGGACCAGCTCGCGGGCCGCGGCGACGACGTCCTCGGCGGTGTAGTCGACGAACCGCGCCCCGGCGGCCTCGGCCGGCGCGCGCTTGGCGGCACTGCCGGTACCGACCACGTTCAGCCCGCGGGCCGCGGCCAGCCGGGCGACCGCGAGGCCGACCCCGCCGCCCACCCCGTTGACCAGGATGGTGGCGCCGGCGGGGAGGCCGAGCTGGTCGAGCGCGTCGACCGCGGTCGTCCCGGCCACCGGCAGCGTCGCCGCCGCGGTCGCGGACAGGCCCGCCGGGACGCGCGCGGTGTTCGGCGCGGACAGCACCGTCGTCTCGGCGTAGGTGCCGCCGCCGGTGAGCGCGAAGCCGAAGACCGCGTCCCCCACCTCGAGCCCGTCGACGTCCTCCCCCAGCGCGAGCACGGTTCCCGCGGCCTCCATGCCCAGCACGCGCGGGAACGGACGCCCGCCGTCGAGCCCGGGGACCACGCCCGCGCGCACGAGGTGGTCGAGGGGGTTCACGCCGGCGACATCGACCCGGATCAGCACCTCACCACGCCCGGGGACGGAATCGGGCCGATCGAAGAACTCCTGCACCTCCGGCCCGCCGTGCCTGCCGAAACCCCATGCCTGTCCCATTTTCCGCCGCCTTCCGGATGCTCGGCCCGGTGGTTCCGGGCCCTGCGGCCAGCCTGACCGCTCACACCGGTGTCAGGGGCAACGGGCTGAGGCGCGGGTCACAGCGTCAGGCCAGTTGCTCGCGGTGCCGGCTGTTGGCGGCGAGCACCACGTCGAGCGCGTCCCTGCTCTCGATCAAGCGCGCGATTTCGGCGTCGATCCGGTCGCGCTCGCGCTTCATCGTCGCGAACGCGAACTCGACGACGCCCAGGTCGCCGGGGGTCTCGACGCAGGGCAGCACCGTCGCGATCACGCGGCTCGACAGGCCCGCGCCGAACAGCTGCCGGATCAGCGACACGCGCTGGACCTCGGCGTCGGAATAGTGCCGCTGGCCGGCCTCGGAGCGAACGCTGGTCAACAGGCCCTGTGCCTCGTAGTACCGCAGTGAGCGCGCACTCACGCCGGTGCGCCGGGACAGCTCGCCGATCCTCATGCTTCGAAACTACGCCCGCGCGATCAGCGCGTGAGGATCTCCAGGGCCGCCGCGTGCACCCCGGGCGCGGCGGCGAGGTAGCTCTCGCTCGTGAGGTCCCACGGCCTGCCGTCGAGGTCGGTGACGATCCCGCCCGCCTCCTGGACGAGCAGCACGCCGGCCGCGTGGGAGCGCACGTTGTCGAGCTGCCAGTGCAGGTCCATGCGGCCGGCCGCGACCTGGGCGAGCTGCTCGGTCACCGGCACGGAAACGCGCACCTGCAGGGCGGCCCTCGACATCGCCGTGAACGAACTCCCCGTGCGGGCCACCAGGTCCGCGTCCTGACCGGGCCGCGCCTGCCCGGTTCCGGCCAGCGCGCCGTCCAGCGACGTCTTGGCGGAGACCCGCAGGCGCACGCCGTCGAGGAACGCCCCGCCGCCCTCGATCGCGGTGAACACCTCGCCGAGGACCGGGAAGTGCACGACCGACAGGACCGGGCGCCCGTCCCGGACCAGGCTCACGCCGATGTTCCAGCCGGGCATGCCGTGCACCGCGTTGACGTTCCCGCCGACGGGGTCGACGAGCCACCACTCGCCCGCCGCCAACGGCCCGGTGCCGTGTTCGTCGTCGAGCCAGGCCGCTTCCGGCCGGACCTCCGCCAGCGCCGGACGCAGCACGCCGGCGACGGCCGCGTCGTTGTCGTGCAGGCTCGCCAGCAGTTCGGCGAGCCCGGCCTGGCGGGACTCGGTGGAGTAGCGCTCCAGCATCCGCGCGGCCGCCTTTCCGACGGCGGCGGTGGTGGCGGCGAGCAGTTCGTGGTTCACGGGTTTCTCCTGTGGTTGTCTGACGATCGTGCAACTCGACTTGAACTTGCTGACCGTGTTCGACGCGCTGCTCGAGGAAGGCAGCGTGATGGGCGCGGCCGAGCGGCTGCACCTGTCCTCGCCCGCCGTGAGCCGCACGCTCGGCAGGCTGCGCAAGGTGACCGGCGACGACATCCTGGTGCGCACGGGCCACGCGATGACGCCCACGCCGTACGCGCTGGCCGTGCGGGAAGAGGTGCACCACCTGGTCCGGCAGGCCCACGACGTGCTGTCCCCGGCCCGCGAGCTCGATCTCGGCGAGCTGGACCGCACCTTCACGATCCAATGCCACGACGCCCTCGCCGCGTCGGTGGTCCCGGTGCTGATCGGCCGCCTCCAGGAGCTGGCGCCCCGGGCCCGGCTGCGGGTGCTGGCCGAGAACTCCGCCGACACCGACGACCTGCGGCTCGGCCGGGTCGACCTGGAACTCGGCGGAGGACGGCCGCCGCTGCCGGAGTTCCGGACCGAGACCTTCGGGGAGGATCCGCTGGTCGTGGCGATGCGACCGGACCATCCTTGCGCCCGCCGCCTGGACCTGCGGTCCTACGCCGCGCACCCGCACGTGCTGGTGTCCCGGCGTGGCCGGCTCACCGCGCCGATCGACGAGCTGCTGGCCGCGGAAGGTCTTCACCGCCGGGTGATCGCGGCCGTGGCCACGCTCGCGATGGCGCTGCAGACGGTGGCCCGCGGCGACGCGCTGGTCACCTGCACGGCGCTGCTCAGCCGCCCGCTCGTCGAGGCGTTCGGGCTGGTCACCCGGCCCCTGCCCGCCGCCTCTCCGGCGGCGCCGATCAGCTGCACGTGGCACCAGCGTTACGACTCCGACCCCGCCCACGCCTGGCTCCGTGAGCAGGTGCGTACCTCCCTCGAGGTGGCTACCGCGGATTAACCGAGCGGCACCGCCACCGCACCGGCGAACCGGGGCACCTCGGCCACCGACTCCCGGCTGACCGTCGCGGACTAACCGAGGGGCACCGCGACCGCACCGGCGAACCGGGGCGCCTCGGCTTCGTCCAGCATCGCCGCGGCCACCGTCTCGCGGCTGACCGTCGCGGACAGGTCGAACGGCGGCGCGTCCGCCAGTCCGACGGTGCGCCGGTGTGTGCTTTCCGGCCCGTCGACGAGCCGGCCGGCGTGGAACACCGTGCCGCCCGCCGCGAGGACGGTGGTGTCGGCCGCGACCTTGTCGCCGAGCCGGTCGCCCAGCGCCGCCGCGAGGACACCGGCACCTTCCCCGGCGACGCCGGCTGACGGGCCGGTCCCGTAGGCACCGAGCCAGATGATCCGCCGCGGGCCGGCGGCGACGACGGCCTTCGCCCCGGCGAGCAGCACGCCCGCCCGGTCGGTGCCCAGCCCGGAAAGCACCACGGAGCCGGCCCCGGCAGCGGCGGCGACGCTCGCCGGATCGTCGACGTCGGCCGGACCAGGCGCAGCCCGGCGGCGTCGGGGAGGTCGATGCGCCCGGGGTCGCGGGCGAGCGCCGTGACGGTGTGACCGCGCCGGAGTGCTTGCCGCACAAGGGCAATTCCGGTGCGGCCGGACGCGGCGAGGATGGTGAGGTTCATGCCGACGACGCTAGGGCCGTGGCGGATTGACAACAAGTGCAAGTATCGCAAGTGAAGGATTACCGGGACGCAATCGACCAACCGTCGCTTCCGACCCCGTTCGCTCTATTGTGTGATCCAATTCACAACTCTAGCCTGAGACCGGCTCCCACCGCCGAACAGCCGGGAGGAAGTACCGCGATGCCGTGGTCACCGAACCACCCGGACTCCGTCGACGCCCTCTTCGAGCGCCGGAAGGCGCCGGTGCTCGCCCTGGCCGACGACGCGCACACGGTCGCCGAAGCGTGCCACGCCATGGCCCGCCGCTTCCAGCGCGGCGGCAAGCTCGTGGTGTTCGGCAACGGCGGGCCCAGCACCGACGCCCAGCACGTGGCGGTGGAGTTCGTCCACCCGGTGATCGTCGGCAAGCGCGCGCTGCCGGCGATTTCGCTGACCGCCGACGTCGCGACCGTCACCGGCGTCGCCACCCGAGCCGGCCTCGACGACGTCTTCGCCCACCAGCTGCGGATCATCGGCGAACCGGCCGACATCGCTTTGGGCATCTCCGCCGACGGCGAGTGCGCCAATGTCCGCCGGGCTCTCGAAACGGCCCGTGACCTGGGAATGCTCACCGTCGCGCTGACCGGTCGTAACGGCGGCGCGATCGCCGCGACTACTGGGCTGAATCACGTCTTCATCGCCCGCTCGGCCGACCCGCGGATCGTCAAGGAGGTGCACGTGACCACCTACCACGTGCTGTGGGAGCTGGTGCACGTCTTCTTCGAACACCCCGGTGCGCTGACCGCGGAGGTGGCGTCGTGAGCGCCAGTGACGCCGACAGAGCGGCCGGCCCCGTCTGTCACGACGGGGTGTGCATCACCTGCTCCGACACCGCGGTCGAAGTGACCGTGGTCGAACTCCTGGACCTCGGGTTCGCCGTCGTGGACACCGGCTCGGGCCGGGAAGAGGTGAGCGTGGCGCTGGTCTCGGCCGGCGTCGGCGACCGGGTCCTGGTGCACGCCGGGGAAGCCATCGCCCGCCTGGAGAACCCCCAGCCGAGGAGTTGACTCGCGATGACACGGGAACAGTCCCCCGTGGGCGCGGACGGTCTCGAAGCGCTGTACCCGTTCCTCTACTCGGGTGAAAGCGACCTCGACGCCGTCCTCGAGCAGGTTCGGCAGTCCACTGTGGACAAGGTCCGCGAGATCGTCGCCCTGCGGGCCGAGGTGCTCGCGGCCGACGGGAAGCGCCTGTTCGCCTGCGCGCAGGACGTCGCGCGCGCGTTCGCCGGCGGCGGCCGGCTGCTCGTGTTCGGCAACGGGGGCAGCTCGACCGACGCACAGGACCTGGCCAGCCTGTTCCTGAGCCCGGCGGCGGTTGATGCCCGGCCGTTGCCCGCGTTCGGCTTGACGAACGACATCGCCGTGGTGACCGCGCTGTCCAACGACATCGGGTTCGACGTCGTGTTCGCCCGGCAGATCGGCGCGTTCGGGCGGGCCGGCGACATCGCGGTGGGCCTGTCCACCAGCGGGAACTCCGCGAACCTGGTGCGCGCCTTCGACGAAGCCGCCCGGCTCGGCATGGTGACCGTCGGCATCGCCGGCTACGACGGCGGGAAGATGGCCGAGCTGGACAGCATCGACCACCTCTTCGTCGTCCCGTCCCCGTCCGTGCACCGCATCCAGGAAGCCCAGACGACCCTTTACCACGCGCTGTGGGAGCTGACCCTCGGCGCACTCGACGACCTCGCCAAGGGTGATCAGCCGTGACGCATGCCCAAGAGACGGAAGAGCAGCCCATCCACATCCTCTGGATCAACGCCGGCCTGTCCTGCGACGGCGACTCCGTCGCGCTGACGGCCGCCACGCAACCGAGCATCGAGGAAATCGTCCTCGGCGCTTTGCCGGGCCTGCCCAAGATCGCGGTCCACTGGCCGCTGATCGACTTCGAGTGCGGCCCCGACAAGGGGGCCGACACGTTCATCGAGTGGTTCCACAAGGCCGACCGCGGCGAGCTGGAACCGTTCGTGCTGGTCGTCGAGGGCTCGATCCCGAACGAGGCGATCAAGGACGAGGGCTACTGGTGCGGGTTCGGCAACAACCCCGAGACCGGCCAGCCGATGACCACCAGCGAGTGGCTGGACCGCCTGGCGCCCAAGGCACTGGCCGTGCTGGCGGTCGGCACGTGCGCCACCTACGGCGGCATCCACGCGATGGAGGGCAACCCGACCGGCGCCATGGGGGTGCCCGACTACCTGGGCTGGGACTGGCGCTCCGGCGCCGGCATCCCGATCGTCTGCGTGCCCGGCTGCCCGACCCACCCGGACAACCTGTCCGAGACCATCACCTACCTGCTCTACCAGGCCGCCGGGCAGGCGCCGATGATCCCGCTCGACGACCACCTGCGGCCGCAGTGGCTCTTCGGCGCGACCGTGCACGAGGGCTGCGACCGCGGCGGCTACTACGAACAGGGCCAGTTCGCCGACGCCTACGACTCCCCCAAGTGCCTGGTCAAGCTGGGCTGCTGGGGCCCCGTCGTCAAGTGCAACGTGCCCAAGCGCGGCTGGATCAACGGCGTCGGCGGCTGCCCGAACGTCGGCGGGATCTGCATCGGCTGCACGATGCCCGGCTTCCCCGACAAGTTCATGCCGTTCATGGACGAGCCGCCCGGCGCGCAGGTGTCGTCGTTCGCCAGCAGCGCGTACGGGTCGGTGATCCGGCGCCTCCGGAAGATCACCGAGCGCAGGGCCGACAAGGAACCGAAGTGGCGGCACAAGGGCACCAAGCTCGACACCGGCTACCAGTCAGGGGTGCGGTCATGACCGAGATGAAAGAGAAGACCGACCTCGTCGAGATGGCGTGGGACCCGATCACCCGGATCGTCGGCAGCCTCGGGATCTACACGAAGATCGACTGGGCGGCCAAGCGGGTCGTCGAGTGCCACAGCACGTCGTCGGTGTTCCGCGGCTACAGCATCTTCATGAAGGGCAAGGACCCGCGCGACGCGCACTTCATCACCAGCCGGATCTGCGGGATCTGCGGCGACAACCACGCGACGTGCTCGGTGTACGCCCAGAACATGGCCTACGGCGTCCGCCCGCCGCACCTCGGCGAGTGGATCCTCAACCTCGGCGAGGCCGCCGAGTACATGTTCGACCACAACATCTTCCAGGAGAACCTGGTCGGGGTCGACTACTGCGAGAAGATGGTCGCCGAGACCAACCCGGGCGTCCTCGAGCTGGCCAACCGCACCGAGGCACCGCACGCGCGTGACCACGGGTACCGGACCATCGGCGACATCATGCGCTCGCTCAACCCCCTGGAAGGCGAGTTCTACCGCGAGGCCCTGCAGGTCAGCCGCAGCACCCGCGAGATGTTCTGCCTCATGGAGGGCAGGCACGTCCATCCGTCCACTTTGTACCCCGGCGGGGTCGGCACGGTCGCCACCGTGCAGCTGTTCACCGACTACCTGACCCGGCTGATGCGCTACGTCGAGTTCATGAAGCGCTGCCTGCCGATGCACGACGACCTGTTCGACTTCTTCTACGAAGCCCTGCCCGGCTACGAAGAGGTCGGCCGGCGGCGGATCCTGCTCGGCTGCTGGGGCAGCCTCAACGACCCCGAGCACTGCGACTTCACCTACGAGAACATGGAGGCCTGGGGCCGCAAGATGTTCGTGACGCCCGGGGTGGTCGTCGACGGCAAGCTCGTCACCACCAGCCTCGTCGACATCAACCTCGGCATCCGGATCCTGCTCGGCAGCTCGTTCTACGAAGACTGGGCCGACCAGCCGATGTTCGTCACCCAGGACCCGCTCGGCAACCCGGTCGACCAGCGCCACCCGTGGAACCAGCACACCATCCCGCGCCCGGCCAAGCGCGACTTCGACGGCAAGTACTCGTGGACGATGTCGCCGCGCTGGTTCGACGGCACCGACCACCTTGCCCTCGACACCGGGGGCGGCCCGCTCGCGCGCCTGTGGGTCACGGCGCTCGCCGGGCTCGTCGACACGCCGTACGTCAAGTCGACCGGGCACAGCGTCACGATCACCCTGCCGCGCACGGCGACCAAGCCCGAGGTCGCCTTCGAGTGGAAGATCCCGCAGTGGAGCAACGCGCTCGAGCGCAACCGCGCCCGGACGTACTTCCAGGCGTACTCGGCCGCGATGGCCCTGCACTTCGGCGAGCAGGCCCTCGGTGAGGTCCGCAAGGGCAACACGAAGACGTGGGAGCCGTTCAAGGTCCCGGAGGAAGGCGTCAGCTGCGGCTTCACCGAAGCCGTCCGGGGGGTGCTGTCGCACCACATGGTCATCAAGGGCGGCAAGATCGCGAACTACCACCCGTACCCGCCGACGCCGTGGAACGGCAGCGTCCGCGACAGCTTCGGCACGCCGGGGCCGTACGAAGACGCCGTGCAGAACACGCCGATCTTCGAGGAGAACACCCAGGAGAACTTCAAGGGCATCGACATCATGCGCGCGGTCCGCAGCTTCGACCCCTGCCTGCCGTGCGGCGTCCACATGTACACCGGCAAGGGCAAGGTGATCGAGCGGCTGCACACCCCGCACGCGTTCGGCGGGGAGCTCGGATGACGGAGGTCGACCGCGTCGGCGAGCGCATCGAGCAGCTGCTGGGCGAGTTCGACGGTGCCGACGCCGAGCTCGCCGAGGACCTCGTCCACACGCTGATCGAGTTCTACGGCGCCGGTCTCGCGCGGATCGTCGAGATCGTCGGCGAGCCCGTGCTGGACCGCCTCGCCGAAGACGAGCTCATCCGCGGCCTGCTGGTGCTGCACGACCTGCACCCCCGGTCGACGCACGAGCGCGTCACCGAGGCGCTCGACAAGATCCGGCCGTACCTGGGTTCGCACGCCGGCGACGTAGAGTTCGTCGGGATCGACGACGGCGTCCTGCGGCTGCGGCTGCAAGGCTCCTGCGACGGCTGCCCGTCCTCGACGGTCACCGCGAAGCACGCGATCGAGCGCGTGGTCCGGGAGGTGGCGCCGGAGATTTCGGACATCGTCGTCGAGGGTGTGGTGGACGCCGGCCCCGGCGGCCGTCCGCTGCTTCCGCTGGTGCCGTGTCCCGTGGAGCTCCCGTGACCGGCGGCCTGCGCAGGTTCCGCACTCCCCCGCCGCGCGCCACCCCCGGCGAGCGGTGCGAGATGTGCGCGGAACCGATCGGCAGCGAGCACGGGCACGTCATCGACCTCGAGTCCCGGACGATCCTGTGCACCTGCCGGGGCTGCTACCTGCTCTTCACCCACCGCGGAGCGGGCGGCAAGCGCCACCGGGCGGTGCCGCAGCGGTTCCGGCACATGCCCCGCTTCGGCCCGGGCCCGGCCTTGTGGGAGTCCGCCGGGATCCCGGTCAAGACGGCGTTCCTGTTCCGGAACTCCGTGCAGGACCGCACGGTCGCGTTCTACCCGAGCCCGGCGGGCGCGACGGAGTCCCTGCTCCCGCTGGGCACGGGCGACGACCTGCTGGCCTCGGCCGGTGTCGCCGACGACGTCGAAGCCCTGCTGCTGAACCGGCTCGACCTGGGTTTCGAGTGCTTCCTGGTGCCGATCGACGTCTGCTACGAGCTGGTCGGGCTCGTCCGGACGACGTGGCGGGGCTTCGACGGCGGCACCGAGGCGCACGAGGCGATCGACGGGTTCTTCGCGCGCCTGAGGGAACGCAGCGAGGTCGTGACGGATGGCTGAGCTGACCTTCGACTGCATCGACGTCCGGCCGCTGAAGTACGCCGCGTCGCCGACGCTGGCGTTCAAGCTGCGGATCTCCGAGCTGACCGGGCAGCCCGTGCACGCGATGGTGCTGCGCGTCCAGATCCGCATCGAGCCGCAGCGCCGCCGGTACGCCGACGACGAGTCGGAGCTGCTCACCCACCTCTTCGGCGACCGGTCCCGGTGGGGCGAGACGCTGAAGCCGTTCCAGTTCACGACGGTCTCGGTGACCGTGCCGGCGTTCACCGGCGCCACCGAGGTGGACGCCGAGGTGCCGTGCACCTACGACCTGGAAGTCGCGGCCGGCAAGTACTTCCACGCGCTGTCCGACGGCGTCGTGCCGATGGTGCTGCTGTTCAGCGGGACGGTGTTCGGCAAGGGCGGACCGGGGTTCTGGGTCGAGCAGGTGCCGTGGCACACGCAGGCCGAGTGCCGGATGCCGGTGGCGGTCTGGGACGAGCTGATGGCCCGGTACTTCCCGAACGCCGGGTGGATCAAGCTGCCGCACGAGACGCTCGACGCGCTGCTCAAGTACAAGGCGGAGCACGCGATCCCGACTTGGGAGGCCGCGATCGAGCAACTACTGGCCGGTGAGTCGTGAACGTCATGGACCAGGCCCGCGCGGTCGGTGACGCCGTGCTCTACGAGGGCTATCTCCTCTACCCGTACCGGGCGTCCGCGCCGAAGAACCGGGTGCGCTGGCAGTGGGGGGTGCTGGTACCGCCGTCGTACGCGTCGGCCGAGATCGGCGAGCACGCTTCGGCGGGAGTCGAGTGTCTCGTCGAACCGGCGGACCGCACGATCCTGCACGTCAAGCTGCGGTTCCTGCAGGCCCGGACGCAGCCCGGCACGACGTGGGACGAAGCCGACGAGCAGGAGATCGACTTCGAGCTGCCGCTTGCGGAACTCCCGGTCGAGAGACCGTTCCAGGTGGGGCACGGACTGTCCGGCGTCCTCACCGCCCGGGTCGACCCGCTCGACGGGCCGTTCGGCGGCGCCCGGCTGCGCGTCGAAGTGCACAACACGACGTCGTGGCACTCCGACGGCATCCGCGAACACGCTCTGCGGCACTCGCTGCTCGCCGCGCACCTGGTACTCAGCGTCGACTCCGGGCACTTCCTGTCGATGCTGGACCCGCCGGAGTGGGCGAAACCGGCCGTCGAAGCCTGCCGGCAGGAACGGCTGTGGCCGGTGCTGATCGGCGACACCTCGCGCAGCACGGTGGTACTCGCGTCGCCGATCATCCTCTACGACGACCCGTCGATCGCGCCGGAAAGCCCGGGTGACCTCTTCGACGGCACCGAGATCGACGAGATCCTGACCCTGCGCACGATGACGCTGACCGACGAGGAGAAGCGCGAGGCCCGGGCCACCGACCCGCGCGCGGCGGCGCTCGTCGACCGCGTCGACTCGATGCCGCCCGAGCTGCTCGAGCGGCTGCACGGCGCGGTCCGGTCCGTCCGGCCGGTCAAGCCTTCGGTGACCGTCGCCGGGGTCCGCGTCGCCGAAGGTTCACGGGTCCGGCTGCGGCCGAACCTGCGCGGGACCGATGCCCAGGACATGTTCCTGGCCGGCAAGACCGCCACCGTGCGGGTCGTGCTGTCCGATGTGGACGGTGTCGCGTACCTCGCGGTGACCCTCGACGACGACCCCGGCGCCGACCTGCAGCACACCCACGGCCGGTACCGCTACTTCTCCCCCGACGAGGTCGAGCCCCTGGAGGTCGCGGAATGAGGCCACGGGTCCTGGTCGCCGGGATCGGCAACATCTTCCTGGGCGATGACGGTTTCGGCGTCGAGGTCATCAAGGAACTGGAAGGCACCGGCCTGCCGCCGTGGGTGCGGATCGCCGACTACGGCATCGCCGGCCTGCACCTCGCCTACGACCTGATGGGCGGCTACGACACGACGATCCTGCTCGACGCGACCCCGCACGGCCGCCCGCCCGGTACGCTCTCGCTCATCGAAGCGGACACCGCCGACACCGAAGCCCTGGCCGCCCCGGCCTCGATCGACGCGCACGGCATGCAGCCGGACGCGGTGTTCCGGCTGCTCCGGCTGCTCGGCGGGGACGCCGGCCGGGTGCTGGTCGTCGGCTGCGAACCGGCCTGCCTCGACGAAGGGATCGGGCTGTCGCCCGAGGTGACCGCGACCGTTCCGGCCGCGGTCCGCGCCGTCACCGAACTCGCCTGGGGCACCTGCCCCCGGCTGCCGGCCCAGGAAAAGACGGAGGTCTGAGCCATGTGCCTCGGCATACCGGGCGAGATCATCGAAATCAGCGAGGAGCGCCCGGACCTCGCGAAGGTCTCGGTCAGCGGGGTCAAGCGGCAGATCAACATCGCGCTGCTCGAAGACGACCCGCCGGTGCCGGGCGACTGGGTCCTCATCCACGTCGGCTTCGCCCTGTCCAAAATAGACGAAGCGGAGGCGGCGGCCGCGCTGGAGTTCCTCGAAAGCATCGGCAAGGCCTACGAGGACGAGATGGCCGCCCTGCTCGAATCCCGGATCGAATAAGAGGAGTCGTCATGCGTTTCGTCGACGAGTTCCGCGACGCCGAGAAGGCGCGGGCGCTGTCCGCGAAGATCGCGTCGCTGTGCGAGCCGGGCCGCCACTACAAGTTCATGGAGGTCTGCGGCGGGCACACGCACACCATCTACAAGCACGGCCTCGAGGACTACCTGCCCGAGAGCATCACGCTGGTGCACGGGCCGGGCTGCCCGGTCTGCGTGATCCCGATGGGCCGCATCGACGACGCCATCCACATCGCCCGGCAGCCCGGGGTGCTCATGACGTCCTTCGGCGACATGATGCGCGTGCCCGGCTCCGGCGGGAACTTCTTCGACTCCAACGCCGAGGGCACCAACATCCGCATGGTGTACTCGCCGCTGGACTCGCTGAAGATCGCGCGGCAGAACCCGGACCTGCGCGTGGTGTTCATGGCCATCGGGTTCGAGACGACCACGCCGTCCACCGCGATGACCCTGCTGCGCGCGGCCGCCGAAGGCATCGAGAACTTCTCGGTGTTCGGCAACCACGTCACGATCATCCCGGCGATCAAGGCCATCCTCGACTCCCCCGACCTGCGGCTCGACGGCTTCATCGGGCCGGGCCACGTCTCCACGGTGATCGGCTGCCGTCCGTACGAGTTCATCGCCCGCGACTACGGCAAGCCCGTCGTCGTCGCCGGGTTCGAGCCCCTGGACATCCTGCAGTCGATCTACATGCTGATGCTGCAACTGTCGACGGGAAGGTCGGAGGTCGAGAACCAGTACTCGCGGGTGGTGCCGTGGAACGGCAACCTCGTCGCGTTGAAGGTGATCAACGAGGTGATGCGGCTGCGGCCGTACTTCGAGTGGCGCGGCCTCGGGTTCATCACGCACTCGGCGATGGCGATCCGCGAGAAGTACGCCGCCTTCGACGCCGAACGGCTCTTCGAGCTCCCCGGCCTGCGCGTCGCCGACCCGAAGGCGTGCCAGTGCGGCGAGGTGCTCAAGGGCGTGCTGAAACCGTGGGAGTGCAAGGTGTTCGGCACCGCGTGCACCCCGGAGACGCCGATCGGGACGTGCATGGTCTCGCCCGAAGGCGCCTGCGCGGCGTACTACAACTTCGGCCGGTTCACCCGGCAGCGCGTCCGGGAGGCGAGCCGCGCATGACCACCACCTCCGAGCGCGAACAGCAGGTCCTCGACCGCATCGAACGAGCCCGGCGCCGGCGTGCGAAGGTGCGCGAAGAGCGCATCACGCTGTCCCACGGCGCCGGCGGCAAGGCCACGCACACGCTCATCGAGGCCGTGTTCCTCGACGCGTTCCGCAACCCGCTGCTGGAACCGCTGGAGGATTCGGCGTCGCTGACCATCGGTGACGCGCGGCTGGCCCTGACGACGGACTCGTACGTCGTCTCGCCGCTGTTCTTCCCCGGCGGGAACATCGGCGACCTGGCGGTCAACGGCACGGTGAACGACCTCGCCGTCTCCGGCGCGCGGCCGCTGTACCTGACCGCCGGGTTCATCCTCGAGGAGGGCTTTCCCGTCGAAGACCTGCTCAAGATCGTCGAATCGATGAAGGACGCCGCTGTCGAGGCGGGCGTGCAGATCGTCACCGGGGACACGAAGGTCGTGCAGCGCGGCAAGGCCGACGGCGTCTACGTCAACACCGCCGGGGTCGGGGTGCTCACCCGCACCGGGCTCGGCGTGGCCACTGTGAAGCCCGGAGACGCCGTCCTCGTCTCCGGGCCGATCGGCGACCACGGCGTCACGATCATGCTGGCCCGCGGCGAGCTGGACATCGACGCCGACCTCGAGTCCGACACCGCGCCGGTGCACGACCTGGTGGCCGGGCTGCTGGCCGCGGTGCCCGGCGTGCGCGCGATGCGCGACGCGACCCGCGGCGGCGTCGCGACGATCCTCAACGAGATCGCGAAGGCCGCGGAGGTCGCCGTGGTCGTCGACGAGAACGCCGTCCCGGTCCGGGAGGAGGTCCGCGGCGCGTCGGAGCTGCTGGGCATCGACCCGCTGTACGTCGCCTGCGAAGGCCGGATCGTGGTCGTCGTCGACGGCTCGCAGGCTTCGGACGCGCTGGCCGCGTTGCGCGCCCACCCGCTCGGCGCGGACGCCGCCGTGATCGGGCGGATCGCGGACGACCCGCCGGGGATCGTGCTGCTGAACACCGCGTTCGGCGGCACCCGGATCGTGGACCTGCTGGTCGGGGATCCGCTGCCGAGGATCTGCTAGTGCACGAAATGGCGGTCACGCAGTCGGTCGTCGACGCGATCGTCTCGCGTTTCGGCGAGGCGATCGTGACGAGCGTGCAGCTGGAGATCGGGCGGCTGTCCGGGGTGGTGCCGGACAGCGTCCGCTTCTGCTTCGACGTGCTGTGCACGGGGACGTCCCTCGAAGGCGCCCGGCTGGACATCGCCGAGCCGGCGGGCCGGGCCCGTTGCCGCGACTGCGGCGAGGAGTTCGCCCTCGACGACTTCATCCTGCTGTGTCCCTGCGGCAGTGCCGACGTGTCGGTGCTCGCGGGGCGGGAATTACGCATCACCTCGGTGGAGGTCGGCCATGTGTGACACCTGCGGCTGCTCGGATTCGGACGTCCGGATCACCGACCACGCCCACACGGTGGTCCTGGAGCAGGACATCCTGGCGAAGAACGACGAACTCGCGTCGCACAACCGCGCGCACCTGCGTGAGGGGGGTGTCTTCGCCGTCAACCTGATGAGTTCGCCCGGCGCCGGCAAGACGACGCTGCTGGAGCGGACCATCCGGGACCTCGGCGCGCCCTGCGCGGTGATCGAGGGCGACCAGGAGACGCTGCTGGACGCCGAGCGGATCAAGGCCACGGGCGCACCGGTCGTGCAGATCAACACCGGCGCGGGCTGTCACCTCGACGCGTCGATGCTGCACCGGGCGCTGCATGCGCTGTCGCCCGCGCCCGGCTCGACGTTGTTCATCGAGAACGTCGGCAACCTGGTCTGCCCGGCGTTGTTCGACCTCGGCGAGGCGGCGCGGGTCGTGGTCCTGTCGGTGACCGAGGGGCCCGGGAAACCGCTGAAGTACCCGCACATGTTCGCCGCCACGGACCTGGTGCTGCTGAACAAGGTCGACCTGCTGCCCTACGTCGACTTCGACGTCGAGGAGTTCGCGCGGGACGTCCGCCGCGTGAACCCGTCGGCCGCGCTGCTCCAGGTCAGCGCGACGCGCGGGGACGGCCTCACCGAGTGGTACGACTGGCTACGGCGACCTGACCGAAGCTGATCCCCCCGTCGTTGGTGGGCACCCTCCGGTGGGTGAGGACGGTGAAACCGGCCTCTTCGAGGACTTCGACGGTCCGGTCGAGCAGCAGGACGTTCTGGAACACCCCGCCCGACAGCGCGACCGTGGTGCTGTGGTCCCGGAAGCGGTCGCAGGTCGCCGCGATCGCGTCGGCGACGCCGTTGTGGAACCGCGCGGCTCTCTTCTCCCTCGGGCCGGCGTCGTCCAGGAGAGCGGCGATGAGGTCCTCGCCGTGGACGACGTCGTCGATGCGGGCCCGGTAGGCGGATCGCTCGGCCGGGTCGGCCAGCTGCTCCAGCTCGATGGCGGCCTGGCCTTCGTAGGTGATGGTGTCCCGGACGCCGAGCAGCGCGGCGGCGGCGTCGAAGAGCCGTCCGGCACTGGACGTCAACGGTGAGTTGAGGCCGCTGCGCTTGAGCTTGACGATGTCTTCGCGCGCCGGCCGCCCGAGTTCGTCCACATAGGACGCCGCCATCCGCCACGGCTGCCGGATGGCCATGACACCTCCGGGCATGGCGACCGGCCGGAGGTGGGTGAGACGTTCATAGCTCGTGAGGTCGGCGAGGAGGAACTCGCCGCCCCAGACGGTGCCGTCGGGGCCGAAGCCGGTGCCGTCGAAGGCGACGCCGAGGACCGGGCCGTCCTCGCCGTTGTCGGCCAGGCACGCGGCGATGTGGGCGTGGTGGTGCTGGACGCCCAGCAGTTCCACTTCCTGATCGAGCGCGTACTTCGTCGACAGGTACTCGGGGTGCAGGTCGTGCGCGATCAGCACGGGGTCGACGGCGAAGAGGTGCTTGAAGTGCTCGATGCCTTCGGTGAAGGCCTTCAGTGTCTCGTAGTTCTCGAGGTCGCCGATGTGGTGCGAGACGAACGCGTGGCGGCCCTTGGCGAGGCAGAAGGTGTTCTTCAGTTCGGCGCCGCAGCCCAGAAGGTGTTTTCGCGCCGGGTGTTTCAGGGTGACGGGCTCGGGCGCGTAGCCCCGCGAACGCCGTTGGAGCTGGGGTTTCTTCCCGACGATGCGCACCACCGAGTCGTCGGTCCGGACGTGGATCGGCCGGTCGTGCACGAGGAAGGCGTCGGCGATGCCGGCGAGGCGGCCGAGGTCTTCGTCGCGGTACACGATGGGCTCATCGGAGATGTTCGCGCTGGTCAACACGATCGGCCCGGTGCGCTCCAGCAGCAGGTGGTGCAGCGGGGTGTAGGGCAGCATGAGCCCGATCCGCCGGTTCCCGGGTGCGACGGCGTCCGCGAGGCCGGCTTTCTTCGGCAGCAGCACGATGGGCCGTCGCCGGCTCGTGAGCGCTTCTTCGGCCGCCGTGTCCACTTCGGCCAGTTCCCGGGCCTGCGCCAGGTCGGCGACCATGACGGCGAACGGCTTGTCCTCGCGGTGCTTGCGCCGCCGGAGCCGTCGCGCGGCTTCCTCGTGCCTCGCCCCGGCGGCGAGGTGGTAGCCACCCAGTCCTTTCACGGCCACGATCGCGCCCTCGCGCAGGGCATCGGCGGCCGCCGGGATCGGCTCCCCGTCACCGGGCTCGAACCGCAGCGTGGGCCCGCAGGCGGGACAGCAGACGGGCTGGGCGTGGAACCGCCGGTCGGCCGGGTCCTCGTACTCCTGCTCGCACTCGGCGCACATCGCGAAGGCGGCCATGGTGGTGAGCGGCCGGTCGTAGGGCACGCCCCGGACGATGGTGAACCGCGGGCCGCAGTTCGTGCAGTTCACGAAGGGGTACCGGAACCGCCGGTCCGCGGGATCGGCGAGTTCGCGGAGGCAGTCGTCACAGGTGGCGGAGTCGGCGGAGATCAACGTGTCGGGACCGCCGCCCTCCGGACTCCCGACGATCCTGAACCCGGCCCCGCCCGCTACGGGAATCTCCCGCACCCGCACGGCATCGACCACGGCCAAGGGCGGCGCTTCGGCCTCGAGCGCGCCGACAAAGCGTTCGATCCCCGATGGCGTCCCTTCGACCTCGGCGAAGACACCGCGCACGTCGTTCCCGACGAACCCGCTGAGCCCGAGCCGCACCGCCAGCTGGTGGACGAAGGGCCGGAACCCCACGCCCTGCACCACCCCGACGACCCGGACCGCCACGCGCACGCGTTCAGTCTGCTACAGCAGGGGCCGGACCCGCTGTTCGATCTCCGCGAACAGCTCGCCGACGCGTTCGTGCATCTCGGGGCCGCCGTCGCAGCCGGTCCAGTACCGGCGGACCACGCCCGCCAGCCGGTAGCACACGTCGATGGGGACGAGGAAGCAGTCCGTGCCGTGCTCACCCCCGCGGAACACGATCGCCTCGACGTCCGGCTCGGCTGTCGCCAGCAGCGGGTGCGCCGCGGCCAGCTCCGCCCAGAGGCCGGGGGGCAGGGGTGTCTCGGCCGCGCCCGCCGGTCCGGGCTGGAACGCGGTGACGCGGGTGCCGCAGTGGACGAAGAACGCGAAGCGGGCCGGGATCCCGAGCCCGCACCAGTCGAGGCAGGCCATCGGGCGCCGCGGGTCCCACAGGTAGCGCTCCGGTACCGCGCGGTACCGCGCGTCTCCGGCCGGGCACCGGGTGAACAGCAGGAAGCACGCGCGGCACGCGCACAGCAGGCCACGGCGGCCGGTGTCGACCACGTGGCAGTGCCGCGCGGCCACCGGTGTCCCGCAGAGCTCGCACCGCTCCTGCCGGGCGGCGCGCCGGTCCCGGGCGAACGCGGGATGAGCCACGCTCACGACGCTCTCCCTTCCGATGCGGCGGGTGGTCCCATGCCGATCTGATACAGCACCGGGGCGGCGACGATCTCGACGCCGGTGAGCTCCGGGGCGGCGTCCCGGACGGCGGCCTCGACCGTCGCGCGCGCCGCGGACGAGCAGCCACGGCTCGCGCCGACGCTCAGCCGGACCACGCCGTCGTCGGTGTCCAGGTACCCGACCGCACCGACCTGCGGGCGGATCCGGTCCAGGGCCAGCTGGACCCGCGCCGGCGCGTCGAGGGGGTGCAGGTCGTGGAGCGCCAGC
Organism: Amycolatopsis sp. NPDC021455; assembly: GCF_040640995.1. Classification (NCBI taxonomy): domain Bacteria; kingdom Bacillati; phylum Actinomycetota; class Actinomycetes; order Pseudonocardiales; family Pseudonocardiaceae; genus Amycolatopsis; species Amycolatopsis sp. NPDC021455. The sequence goes on from NZ_JBFACT010000018.1 coordinate 58,498, forward strand.
AGATCCGCGACGACGTCGTCGTCGGCAATCACCCCGACCGACGCCGGGGCGTGCTCGCGCAGCGTGCCGACGATCCGGGTCAGGCCTTCGCCGTACAGGTCCGTCAACTGCCGGACGATCTCTTCGGCGGGTCCCCGGTGGGGACCGGCGAGCAGGACGCCCAGAAGTGTCCCGAGGCGTTCGCCGGGCACGCTCACCGGTCCGCCGCCGTCCGGATCTCCCGCAGGATGCGGATCGCGGACCCGGACACACTGCTCGACGCCGTCGGGCCGCCGGCACCGGCCGGGTCCTCCATGAACGGCATGAACTTGTCCGGGAAGCCCGGCATCGTGCAGCCGATGCAGATGCCCCCGACGTTCGGGCACCCGCCGACGCCGTTGATCCAGCCCCGCTTGGGCACGTTGCACTTGACCACCTGGCCCCAGCACCCCAGCTTGACCAGGCACTTGGGCGTGCCGTGCTGATCGGCGAACTCGTCCTGCTCGTAGTACCCGGCCCGGTCGCACCCTTCGTGGACGGTGTTGGAGAACAGCCACTTCGGGCGCAATGCCTCGTCGACGTCGATCTCCGGTGCCCGCCCGGCCACCTGGAACAGCAGGTGCAGGATGGTCTCCGAGAGGTTGTCCGGCTGGACCGGGCAACCCGGCACGCACACGACGGGCAGCCCGGCCCACGACCGCCAGTCCCGGCCGAGGTACTCGGGCACGCCCATGGCGCCGGTGGGGTTGCCGGCCATGGCGTGCACGCCGCCGTAGCTCGCGCAGGTGCCGACGGCCAGGATCGCCATCGCCTTGGGGGCCAGCCGGTCGAGCCACTCGCTCGCCGTCACGGGCTGACCGGTCGCGGGGTCCGTGCCGAACCCGCACCAGTAGCCCTCGGCCTTGTTCGTCTCGTCGGCGATCGACCCCTCGACGATCAGGATGAACGGCTCGAGTTCGCCCCGGTCCGCGCGGTGCCACCATTCGATGAAGCTGTCGGAACCGCCGTCGGGCCCGCTGTGGAAATCGAGGAACGGCCAGTGCATGGCGATCTCGGGCAGCCCGGGAAGACCGCCGAGAACGATCTCTTCGATACTGGGCTGAGTGGCCGCGGTCAGCGCCACCGATTCGCCGTCACAGCTCAGCCCGCCATTCATCCAGAGAATGTGGACGGTCGGTGGATGATTCCCGGAGTCGTCCGCCGGGCCGTTGCCGGTCTGCGGGGCCCTGACCATCGATGGCACCTTTCCTGCGGCCGCGGGGCCGCGCGAGGTTTCCTGGATGACCGGCCCGGAGGACGCCTACCGTAGACCCGTCCGGCAGCAGCGGCAAGGCTGCCGGACCGGATTCCCGGACACAGCTGCTCCCGGACGCCGGACAATACCGGCCGCCCGCGCTGCCACGTTCGGGGGGAGCCGGAAATCGGGCGGACGACTACACTGAACTCCCGACGGAAGGGGCATTGATCGTGGTGGAATCGGCGGGCCGGTCAGCCGGCAATTCGATCGAGGTCGTCCCGGTCGAAATCGTCACGAAGATCTTTCCCGCCCGCCCGTCCGCCGTTCCGGGAATCCGGGAATTCGTCCAGGGCTGCCTCGCGGGTGCGCCGCTCGCCGAAGCCGAAGAGCGCGAGGTGGGCAACACGATCCTCCGGGCCCTGCTGACCGCGGCCGGGCCATCCGGCGTGCTCGAGGTCTCCTGCCGGAAATACCCGCAGCGCGTCGAGTTCGACGTGCTCCCGTCCCGCGACAAGGAGCCGTCCCCGCCGCCGGCCGAACCGGACGCCTCCGCCGCCAGCTTCGCCGAGTGGCTGGCCGAAGCGCTGCGCAGCCGCGGGATCACGAAGGAGACCGCCGCCGAAGAGCTCGGTGTGTCCCCGAAAACGATGAGCCGCTGGCTCGGCGGGCAGACCGAGCCCCGGCTGCGCGATCTGCGCCGCATCGAAGACCGCTTCGGCGACGTGCGGTTGCACTGACGGACACATGTGTCCCCGCTTGCGAGGGACGACTCCCGCGTTCGAAGGCGGTGGCCCGGCGAGGTCGGGGTTCAGCCGGCCCGCTTCCCGCCGCAGCCACCGCTCGGCCGTCCCGGTCGATCGTCGTGACCGGGACGGCTCGCCCACCGGGAGCCGGGCAACCGGCTCCCGGCTTCGCCGGAGCCCTGCCCCGGCCCGAGTCACACCCGGGCCTCAGCCTCCGGCAGGGTGCGCCGCACCGGCGGGCCGTTCCCGCATGGCCAGCTCGATGGTGCAGCCGGCCGCGTCGGAGCTGACGTCGAGCCACTCGCAGATCTGGTCGGTCATCCACAACGTGGTGCCGGGGCGGGCAGCCGCCCGGGGCCCGTAGAACGCCGGGCCGTCGACGGGCCGTTCGCTGTGCAGCGTGCACACCACCCGGCCCGCCGCCGGCCGCACCCACACGGCCGACCGGTCGATGCCGTGCTCGAGCAGGTAGGCGACGGCCTCGCCGACGGCGATGCCGAACAGCGTCGCGGTGTCCTCGGACCGCAGCAGGGCACTCGCCCGCTCCAGCACGTGGCGCCGCACGGCGACCAGGTCGCCCTCGAAGTGGAAGAGGTCCTCGGCGGCGAGCGACGGCGTGGCCGCCGCGGATCCATTCGCCTCCTCGGGGGCCCTGAACTGCGTGGACGGCCAGGTCACGCCGTCCACGACGTACTCGGGATGCGTGCGGCGCGCCACCTCGACCACACCGGGACCGGTGGTCCTGGTGTCGTAGGGGCAGATCATCCAGATCCGGGTACCGACCAGCGCCACGTTGAACTCGGCCTCGGTCAGCTGCCAGGCGGCTTCGTCGCCGGAGCCGCCGGCCCGGGCGGGTTCGGCGAGGATGCGCACCGTGCCGGTCGGCGCGGTGGACCGGTGCCGGCCCCAGTAGCGGCGCAGCGCGTCAGCCAGCTGCGACGGCCGCCGCCCGAAGTAGTCCGACTCCGCGAAGGCGATCCGGTCGGCATCCGCGCTCATCACCGCGTGCAGCAGTTCGAGGTTGGCCGCGGTCGTGGTGACCAGCACCGGCTCGCCCCGGCGCAACCCGTCCTCCACGAACGGAACGGCCATCGCGAGGAACTCGGCGTCGCTGCCGTAGAGGCAGCCCTGGTGCCGGAAACCTGACTTCACCGCTCTCGCCGGTGCCGCGGCAGCTGCCGGGGTGTTCATGCACACCGAGCCTCCTGAGGATTTCTTCGCCGTTGGCCATTCGATCGCGTTTCCCCCAGGAACGCTTGCAGACCGCTGGGAGCGTACCCGCAAAAGCCCGGTTCAGCCATCACACGACGAATCCATTACACCCGTTCGGAGCATTTGACATCGCCGTACCCTCGCGGCAGACACAACAGTCATTACGAGGCCCCGGCACCTCGGTCACGGTCAGCGGAAACCCCTGTTACGCAGGGGTCTCAGGCCAGATGTGTCCCCTGTGCCAGTGCGCCTGACAGTACTGTCCGAACCTCGCCAGAAGTGGCCGGGAATGATCTGCCGCCCATGTTCTCGAAAACAATTCGCCTTCATTTATGGCGGGTTACGAGAATTGTTCGAAAGTCGCACAGAGCTTTTTGCACCCTCGCCGCGGCTGCCTGCTGCGGATCGCGCCCTGGAACGACCCGAGCCGGACCAGGCCGGGGGCTCCGCGGAGGCCGCACAGCTCCACCTCGACAGTGTCCATGTGGTCGAGGATCGCTCACGCACGCCGCGAGAGCATCAGCCCCGCCGGGGTCAGCCGGACCCGACGACGGGTGCGTTCCGGCAGCCGTGAGGTGGAGGTGTTGGCTGGTGCGGCCTTACCGCCGGGGATGGCCGCACCCGACCTCCGAACTGTCCACGTCGGAATCCTTTGGGCCGACGCCGACCAGCGCCTCGCGTGCTACGCCGGTGCCGGCACGTTCGCCCGCGAGATCATCGACCACGCCGAAAGCAGCTTCGTCTTCACAGAACAACTCGCGATGAGACGGCGCAGCTGCCGTCCTGGTCACAGGACGGCCGGGCGGACGGCCGCCGCGCCGGCCAGTGAGACCGGGACCTGGCCTTCAACCGTCAACGACATGCAGCGCCGACACCGAAGTCCTCGCTCTCCACGGGGAAGGACTCGGCAGGCTGAGCACCAAAGCCACCTCGCCGCCGGGGTAGGGCCTGCCGACGATCCGCGACTGGGAGACCTTCCGGCGCTCGTGTTGTATTCGCCCGGCCTCGGCCATCGTTGAGCCCGAGGAGACTTTCAACTACTCGAGCACGAAGGCCGTTTTGGGCACCTCTGCTGCTCGTTCCCGTCGAGACATGCGCGATACCGTGGATGCCATGAGTTCACCACCGCCTCCCCTGATCTGGTACGCCAGCTACGGGTCCAACATGTACGCCGCGCGGTTGCTGTGCTACCTCACAGGAGGAACACCGCTGGGCGCGCGGCGCAGCTATGTCGGATGCCGCGACCGCAGCCCGGCGCGTCGCATGGTGGCGAGCGAGTTCTCCGGCGGCATCTACTTCGCGACAGAGTCGCCGGTCTGGCACGGTGGTCGGGCGTTCTTCGACCCCACGCTGCCAGGCCGCGCGGCAATGCGGTCGTACCTTGTGACCGCTGGGCAGTTCTCCGACATCGCCGAGCAGGAAATGTACCGCGACCCTGGCCCAGACCTGGATTTGACTACCGTGCTCCGGACAGGCCGCCACCAGCTCGGGCCGGGTCGCTACGAGACCCTGCTGCACCTCGGTGATCTCGACGGCTACCCCGTCCTGACATTCACAGCACCCTGGTCGGCATCGGAAATCGAGAAAAATCCTCCGTCGGCCGCCTACCTGGCCATGCTCGTAGGAGGACTTCGGGAAGCACACGGATGGTCCCTGCCGAAGGTCGCCGAGTACCTGTCACCACTGCCCGGGATGCAGAAGCACTGGTCAGTGCAGCAGATCACCGACCTGGCTCAAGCCACTTCGTAGCGGCCGACGGCGATGTGCGCCCCCGCCTGTCTTCGCTTCCCCACGTCAACCGGCTGCTCAATTGATCAATTCACAATGAGTTGGCGTGCCGGCTCGCCGGGCGAGGTGAATTATGCCCACATAAACCAGCGACCAGCAGATGCGGTACCACTTCCACGAATTGATCTCGGTCGACGTAGCTATAATTGCAGAAGTGCAGCCGCAGATGGACCGCGTGTACAAGGTAAGTGCGATGGCCTGTTTGGCGCACGTCGAGCCAGGAATTCGTACCCCTTTGGTGCGCACGTGCACCCGTCGGACATGGTCAAAAACTAGTGGTGCGTCCACGCCGGCGCGGTGCGAGAAGGGGAGTCAGGTGGCTACGGTGTGATCGATGACGAGTCGCCGATCTTGGCGAGCACATGACAGCGTCGCAGACCAATACCAGGTTCGACGAGGCACAGGTGCGGCCTGCACCCGGCAGACAGCACTGCGGCGTCGAGTTGCCTGAGTGCCCGTGTCGGACGCAGACTGTAACAGGCGTCGTCAGCTTTGCGAGTCGTTGGGTAACGAGCGACGGAGCTGCCCCCATGAACGACCTCGACAGCCAGGGCTCGGACCTGGGCAAACGCCACTCCCCTTGTGACGCTGGCATGTTGAAGCTCCTCGCCACCTCCTTCGATTCACAAGATCAAGCAGGCTCAAGAACCGAATCCAGGCCGTCGCCACTCTTGCCCAGGTAGTCGTCATCAGACCGAAACCAAAATTCAAGATTCACAAACGGAGATCCGAGCATGTTGGCTTTTGACTATGTCCGCGACCATTGGTGCCTCGAACTCGGGATTGCGTTAGGCAGCCTCGAGTTCGCCTTCCAGAATCGCAACTTCGACGACACAGACCTTGGCGCGCAGGTGCGCGCGAGCGAACGCGAGTCGATCAAGCAGGTTGACGCGATCTTGGCCGAACTGAGTGTTGGACGACTACGTAGCGACTACAAGGATTTTGGAGAACTGATGTCCGATATCCTGGCTCGCCTAGGTGATGAACAAATGTGGAATCTAACGTTCATCGGGATCTGCGTGGCGCGTTTGCGACTCGCACTAGCCATGGACGGTGAACGACAGAAGGCCCTGCTCGCCGCAGCCCGCCAGTCGCTCGACGGGGCCTACAGCCTGCAGGCACGGGATCGCGACGAAGTATTCGACTCGCTCCTGAGCGCGACTGCCACGACCGCTACAGCGGCGGCAAGGGTGCTCGAAGGGCACGCTACGCCGTCGTCCTCACCGCTGAACTCGATTTCACATGCCCCATCTCGAGATACCAGCTCGAAACGCCCTACGGCGTTCCTGAGCTATGCCCGTCAAGACAGTGAGTCAGCTCGGCGGCTTGCTCATGACCTCAAAAACGCAGGTGTCGACATTTGGATCGACGTCGAAAAGATTCGCCCCGGCGAGCACTGGCAATCAGCTGTCAGCGCCGCAATCGAGCGGAGCCAATACTTCATCGCAATCCTCTCGTCCAGATCAGTTACGCATCGCGGTTACGTGCAGGCAGAGTTGCGTGAAGCGCTCGAACTACTCCGCCAGGTCCCGGAGTCGGAAACGTTCCTCATCCCGGTGCGCCTCGACGATGTCGAAATCATCAACCGCGACCTGAAGAAACTCAGTTGGGTTGATCTTTTTCCCAACTGGTCGGACGGCCTCCGCAGCCTCATCGCCGGCTTGGGAGCCGGATCATCCGAGCCCGTCAGCGCGATGATCGCCGGCGTCAGTTCAAGCACACTTACCGCGAGCTTGTTTCTCGGATGGCAGCTCGCCCGCTATGAGATTATTCAAGGCAGCGAGATTCCTGAAGCCCAGGCAGTCGAGTCCGAGCTGAGATCAGAGATCGAAGTCCTTCTCGAAGGGCGCGGTGACCGAATCTCGCTGGTCGGCGTTTCCGCTCGCCAAGCAATCCGACGCACGCTGGCGCGAGCATTAGGACGCGACCTTGGTGAGCACGGTTCCATTCTGATCGGGATCGCAGCTTTTCGCGTACAGCTGGTTGGCAAGTCGTCCGACCCAGCGAATAACGAGGAACTCAGACAGCTTGTGTTCTCCGCACTCCTCGACGTTGATCCCAGCGTGGTTCCGAATAAGCACGCCCTTTTCGAAGAGCTGCTGGACGAGCGGCCCACAACCGTTGCCGCACTGACGCAGATGCTCCGACGCCGACCTTCGCATGCCAAGCGATCTCCTGACGCTTGACACATACCCGCAGATTCGAATACGGAGCAAATCACCCGCGCGGTGATCGCGACCTGCAGCCACACCTCCTGCAGGCACTCCTAGACGACTGCTTCCTGCTCACTCCTTGGCTGTCATCGCGAGAGATCGACCGCGCCGGCATGGAGGCACCGCCGACCAGGTCGGCGTATGGCGATCCCGGTACGGAACGACTGCGCCACCGCCGGCAGCGGAGCCGTCCACCGATACGACCCCGGCCCCGAGTTGCCGCGGCCGCCACCAGCGTGCGGCAGAAGCCCAGCCGCCGGAAGCCGCCGCAGCGTTGCTCCAGGCCGGCGCCTGGATCGCCACGATCTTCGGTGGGTTGCCCTTCATGACCAGCGTGATCGTGGAGGTCGACAACCGGGTCCGCGGATGGCGAGAGCGGGCGGCACCGCGACTGACACGGCTACACCGACGTGGGCATGGTGTCTGAGCCGGCACATACGGCTCGCTGACGCTCCGGAGAAGCGACCAGCCGGATCGAGCTGGACGTGCTCAACCTCCCCGGCGGCATGCTCGCCCGAGCACCAACCACTGAAGAGACGACTTCCTCAAATCGCTGGGCCGCCGGAGGCCTACTCCCTCACGCGCGATTCGCCGGCACATGCGCGCCCGCGGTCGGGCGCGGGCCGTGCCTCCGGCGATCGGCGCGGCGCGGCGAGCGCCGCCACAGGCGCGAAACACATCCGGTGGCCAACGCCGCTCCCGGAAGTAGGCAGTCCAGTCGCGGAGCTCCGCGACTGGACGTCTGCGGCCCACCCGCGATGACCTCCGCCGTGCTCGGTTCCCTGCGCGAACTGAAGATTCCCGGCCGGCGAGTGCACTCCGAGCGGTTCGGCCTCGCCTGACGGAAGCCTGGGCCAGCCCTGCGGGGCGGCGCGCCTGCGCCGCCCCGCTACCGCCTCGTGCTACCGGATCACGAACGGCGCCGACATGTCCACCGCGTACGGCGTCGTGCCGTTCTTGTCCAGCTGCAGCACATAACTGCCCGGCACCACGGTGGGCGGGCCGGACGCGTTGATGTCCCCCGCGCTTTCGGCCAGTGCGGCCGCCGGGAAGGACACGCGCACTACCTGGGACCGGCCCGGGTCCAGCGTCACCCGCGCGAAGCCGACCAGCCGTTGCGGCGGGACGACCACCGGGCTCACCGGCTGTGCCACGTACACCGGCACGATGTCGGTGCCGGAGCGGGTTCCGGTGTTGGTGACGGTGAACGTCGCGGTGGCCGTGCCGTCACGCGCGACCTTCGGCGTCACCGCCAGGTTCGTGTGGGTGAACGTCGTGTACGACAGGCCGTAACCGAACGGGTATTGCGGGTTGTACGCGTTGCCCTGACCGGAGGCGGTGCTGGGCAGCTGGTCGAAGAACTTCGGCTGGTCGCCCAGCGGGGACGGGGCTGTGCCGGCGAAGTCACCGCCGACGGCCGGCGCGTCGGAGGGCCAGCTGATCGGCAGCTTGCCCGCGGGGTTCGTCTTGCCGAACAACACATCCGCCACCGCCGTGCCGGTTTCCGTGCTGCCCTGGTAGGCCATCAGCACCGCGTTCGCCTTCTCCGCCGGGCCCAGCCCGACCGGCCGACCCGCGACGACCACGACGATCACCGGTTTGCCGGTCGCCTCCAGCGCCGAGATGAGGGCCTGCTGGTCGGGTGCCAAGGCCGGCGCCGGGTTGTCGCCCAGCCCTTCCGCGTAGGCCTTCTCCCCCACCACCGCCACGTAGGCACTGGTGTCCGCCGCGGCCGCGACGGCGCTGGCCTGGTCCGGCGCGTAGACCGCGGCCGGGTTCGCGGCCCGGATGCCGCCCAGCACGGTGGTGCCCGGTGGGATCTGGTTGTCGGGGCCCATGCAGCACGCGTGCCCGGCACCCGCCACGCCCTGCCAGCTCACGCTCCAGCCGCCGAGCTGGTTGGTCATCGAGTCCGCGCTCGGGCCGGTCACCACGACCTTCGCGCCGGCCGGCAACGGCAGCGCGTTGTTCTCGTTGCGCAGCAGGGTGATCGACTCCCGCGCGGCCTTCAGCGTCTGATCGCGGCCCGCGGTGACGGCGGCGTTGGCGGCGTTCGCGTCGACGCACGGTTTCGCCGGGTCGGCCACGCACGGCTGGTCGAACAGGCCGAGCTGGAACTTCAGCGTGAGGATGCGGCGCACGGCCTGGTCGATCCGCGCGCGCGAGATCTTGCCCGTGTCGACGGCCTGCAGGATCGCGGCCTGCCACCCGGCCGGGTCGGCGACCTGCATGCTCATGTCGACGCCCGCGTTCACGGCGGCGGCGATGGCCCCCGGGAGATCCGCCGCGATGTGATAGGCGGTCTGCAACGCGGTGACGTCCTGGTAGTCGCTGATCACGACACCCTGGAAGTGCATCTGACCGCGCAGGACGTCGGTCAGCAGGTAGTGCGACGAGGTGGCGGGAACGCCGTTGATCGAGCCGGAGTTGACCATCACCGTCCCGGCGCCCGCGTCGATCCCGGCCGCGTACGACGGCAGGATCGTCGTCTGGAGGTAGTTCATGGGGAGCAGCGCCTCGACCCGGTCGTGGCCGTTGACCGACTGCGAGTAGCCGGCGAAGTGCTTGACCGTCGCGCTGACGTTCAGCTCACCGCGCTTGCCGGGCGTCTGCATGCCCTTGATGTTCGCGGCGCCCATCGCGGCCGACAGGACCGGCTGCTCGGCCCACGTCTCGTAGGTGCGGCCCCACCGGTTGTCGCGGGCGATGTCCTGGACCGGGGCGAAGTTCCAGTTCCAGCCGGTGGCGCGCAGGGCGTCCGCGGTCGCCTTGCCGCCGGCCTGGGCGAGCGCGGGGTCCCAGGTGGCGCCCATGCCGATGGACTGCGGGAACAGCGGCGCCTGCCACGGGTGGCCGAAGCCGTGCACCGCGTCGACGCCGAACACCACGGGGAGGTGCAGGCGGGAGTTCTTGATCGCGAACTGCTGGATGATGTTGTACTCGGTGGCCCAGTCGTAGCCGGTGTTGCCCACGCCGCCCTTGCCCGTGGTGTCGACCGGATTTTCGGTGCCACCCGCGAGAATCGAACCGACGTTGGCGTCGATCAGGATTTTCCGCATGCATTCGGGATTGGGCAGGTTGAATCCGTTGTTCCCGCACCTCGTGCCGTCCGAATCGGTCAGCGTGCTGACCAGTTGCTGGTCCATCTGGCCGACTTTCTCGGGCAGCGTCATCGCGTGCAGCAGCGCCTCCACCCGCGCCGGCACCGGGCGATGGGTGTCCAGCCAGGGCGTCGCGCCCGGATCGATGGCGGCACTGCTACTGGCGGTGAACGCGGGAACCGCGAGCAAGGCCGCCGCCGCGAGCACCGTGACGGTGGCGCGGGTACTGCGTCTGTGGTTGCGGAACACCTGACCTCCTTCAGCCGTGGTCGGCACGGACCGGCCGGATTGGTGCGTGCGCACCGTAGGCACCTTCCACCTGGGCTGTAAAGCGCCGAACGGCGGCCGGACGCTCGTTCGTACAAACCTTGAAGTAAGAGCCGTTCCACGCGGCGGACTCCGCACTGTCCGCCGTGGACCTCCTGGCTCCCCGACAGCTGCCCGGTGACCAGCACCCGGCTGCCCTGGTGACGGCGAGCGGCACCCGCGACGCCGGCGCCGTACGCAGCCAAGCCAGGAAGTCCGCTCGTTGGCGAGGTGAGAGCCCGCGACCTCGGGTGGCCCGGGCACCGGAGCACGCTCCCCGGCTGCCCCGCACGACCGCGCGACACGCCCCGAAAGCGATGCCCGCCAACGGGTTCAGCACCATCGCCGCCGGTCGGGCACCTCACCGACGCCTTGCCCACCGGGAGTGAGTACCCGGCCGCCGCAGTACCCGCGTCCGGTCGACATCGCTGTCGTTGCCGCGATCCGAACCCCGGATTGCCTTGGCTGCACGGGTTTTCGCGTCGGGTCGGCTGGTGCCGTGGTCGCGGAGGATGGCGGCTCCGTCGCCGTCGAGTTCGTCGCAGTAGAGCGTGCGGCCGGTCATCGCCATGATCAGGGCCAGGGTGGTGCCGGACACGAGCGGACCGGAGCCGGCGCCGAAGGGGCCGTCGGTGGCCGCGAGCCGCAGGCCGCGAACGCGTCCCTTGGCGAGGACGACGAGATCGGAGCCGTGGTAGTAGCCGGCCACCCTGGTCAAGGTGGTGATCGGGTAGTCCCGGTGGAGGCCCAGCGGCCGGCGGATGTCCTCGCCGTGCACGATGGCTTCCCCCAGCATCGCCACGGCCGGCAGTGGCGGTTTGGTCGTGCCGGTGCTCACGCGCCGGAATCGGGCGAGCGTGCCGGCGGGGGTGGCGCCCAGTTGTTCGGCCAGCCGCATGGCGACCTGCCGGTCGAAGTCGAAGCGGCAGCGGATCACCCCGGCCATCCACCGCGCGGGGCCGAGACTGGCCCCGGCGGTGAGGTGGGCCAGCACTTCGCGGACGGTGAGGCCGGCGCACAACGACGGCGTGGCCCACTGCCGGTCGGTCAGCCCGGCGAGGTCGCCGGCCAGGGCGGCCCGTTCGGCGTGGATCAGCGACCAGGTCGCGGAATGCCGGCGGGTGGCCGGTTCCGGGTGGGTCATCGTGGCTCCTGTGCGGGGTTCCGGTCAGCGGCCGACCAGGCCGACGTGGTTGCCGTCGGGATCGGTGAACACGGCGATGCGGCTGACGGGGGTGTCGACCGGGGCCAGGACACGGGTGGCCCCGAGTCGTTCGGCGCGGGCGAGAGCGGCGTCCACGTCGTCGACGGGAAAGTAGGCGACAAAGCCGGTGTAGGGACTGTCCGGGCCGGCCTGGCCGATCCCGCCGGTGGGTCCCCCGTCGTCGCCGACCAGCGCGTAGGTCTCGTCGAGGACCTTGCTCGGCCAGCCGAACAGGTCCCGGTAGAAGTCTCGCGCTCGCGCGGCGTCGGGGGTGGAGATGTCGAACCAGGCGGGCCGGTGCGGGTGGTGGGTCGAGCTCATGGGCAGCCTCCGGAACAGTGGTGACGGACGGTCGTTCACCGGTGAGACCGCGGCCGTGGGGCAGAATCGTCGCTCGTGGACGAAGTTTTTTCCGGGCCGGTCGCAGCCGCCACGGCCGAGGCGGGCGCACAGCGGGACGCTGACCTGGCTCGCGCCGCGGGTGGGGACGACGCCGCGTTCTCCCGCCTGATGGCGCCGCTGCGCCGGGAATTGCATGCCCACTGCTACCGGATGCTCGGCTCGGTGCACGATGCCGACGATGCCGTGCAGGAGGCGCTGCTGCGGGCCTGGCGAGGGCTGGCCCGGTTCCAGGGCCGCAGCTCGCTGCGCACCTGGCTGTACACGGTGGCCACCCGTACCTGCCTGGATCTGCTCGACGCGCGGGGGAAGCGGGCGCTACCGATGGACCTGGGTCCGGCCGCCGAACGTGCCGTTCTCGAACAGCTTCCCCGCACCGACGTGGCCTGGCTGGGCCCCTATCCCGACGCCGGGCTTCCGGACGATCCGGCGGGGCCGGAGGCGCGCTACGCCCAGCGCGAGGCGGTCGAGCTGGCGTTCGTCGCGGCCTGTCAGCACCTGCCGGGTAACCAGCGGGCGGTGCTGCTGCTGTTCGACGTGCTGGGCTTCCCGGCCGCCGACATCGCCACCATGATGGACACCTCGACCACGTCGGTGAACTCCGCGCTGGCCCGCGCCCGCCGGATCGTCGCCCGGAAGGTCCCCGCCCGCACCCAGCAGCAGACCCTGCGCACGATCGCCGACACCCGGCTCCGGGAGCTGGTGAGCGGGTTCGCCGACGCGCTGGACCGCGGCGACGCCGAAGCCCTGGTCGCGCTGCTCACCGAGGACGTCACCTGGTCGATGCCGCCGCTGCCGCACTGGTACCACGGCATCGCCGCCGTCACCGACTTCGCGGTCGAAGTGCCCATGACCCGCTGTCCCAGCTGGCGGTACCGGCTGACCAGCGCGAACGGCCAGCCGGCGGTCGCGTTCTACGTCGGGGCCGACGCGGCAAGCCCGCACCAGGCGTGGTCGATCACGGTGCTGGCCGTGCGCGACGACCGGATCGCCGAGATCACCTCGTTCCTCGGCCCCGAGCACTTCCCCGCCTTCGGCCTGCCCGGCTCGCTTCCCTGACCCGGCCCGCGACAGCGGATGCCGGGCGGCCACCCCGACCGGATCGAGGTGGCCGCCCGGCTCCGGATCAGCCCTCGGCCGACAGCTGGAACTCGACGCCGCCGAGGTCCTCGTCACCGCTGGACTGGGAGACGCGGACGACGAAGTCGGCACCCGCCGCCGCGTCCGTCGCCGTGAACGTCACCGCCGTCTCCAAGCGCTCCCGCGGCTGGATCAGCAGGCCCTGCAAGGCCGCCTGCTGCCCGCCCGTGATCTCGACCTGCGTCTCCCCCACCTGACGCACGCCGACACCCTTCTGGCCGCTCTGGCGCCAGCGCTCGGCCAGCACCTTGCCGAGGTCGACGACCACCTTGCCGGCGCCGCCCGCGAACGGCTTGCCGGGCTGGGTGAAGAGCAGGTCGGTGGTGGTGGCCCGCTCGAGGACCGGGTTGCCGAGGGTGAACGGGTGCGTCACCGGCGTGCCGGGCTTCAGCTTGACCGTGTCCACGTTGCGCCACGCGATGTTGTTGTTCCGCGTGTTGACCAGCGTGTTCGAGCCGGTCAGCTCGGGGTAGGTCATCGGGTCGGTCGCCGAGATCCACCGGGCGAGCAGGCAGAAGTGGCCCGGTCCGGGCACCGAGGTCCACGGGATCGTCACCTGGGTGGTGCCCGCCGGCACGGTCACCGTGGGCGAGGAGCCGATCGGGGTCCAGTCCATCGGCCACAGCGCCGCCCCGCCCTGCGCGGTGTAGGAGACCTCGACATGGCCGGTCGACGCGCCGGACCCGCCCGGGCCCGGGTTGTTCAGCGTGACGACCACGTAGTTCGGCGGGCCGATGACCGGGTTGGTCCCCGCGCACGGCGGCGGCGACGTGCACACCTTGATGTCCGGGCTCGTCCAGATCGGGTTCAGGCCGTGCGGCGCAACGCCGGTGTCGGCCGGCGCGTCCTTGATGAAGACGTCGGTCTTGCGGCAGTTTTTGAGCGCGTCGAGGATCGCCGCGCCCGCACCCGTGCCGTTGGCCGGCGTCGCCGTGTACGTGCCGCCGGTGGTGGTGGCGTAGTCCTGCATGATCGCCGAGATGCCGGGCAGCGCGTTCGTCTGGACGTAGACCGCCGAGACCTTGATGCCCTTGGTCGCCGCCTGCACCGCCCGCAGGTGGGCGTTCGCCTGGTCGGCCGCGGTGAAGGTGTCGTCGAAGCCGCCCGGGTGGGCGTCGGTCACCAGGATGACCATCTTCGTGGCGTTGGAGCGCCAGGTCCCGGAGAAGTTGCCGATCTGCGGGCGCCCGGTGGCGGGCAGGTTGTTGACGGCGGTGTTGACCGCCTCGTCGGAGGCTTCGGGCTCACCGTTGCCCCCCGACGGGGTCAGCGCGTTGATCTGCGGGGTGACCGTGGCCAGATTGAGCGGCGCGAGGTCGGTCCGGACCGTCACGTCGTCCTTGAACGAGACGAGGCCGAGCTGGTAGTCGTTGCCGGAGTTGGCCTGCACGGCCGTGGCGATGTTGCCCAGCTCGGTTTTGATGTTGGTCAGCGCCGGGCCCATGCTGCCGGTGTCGTCGATGACGAACGCGACGTCGAGCGGCCCGCACGGCGACTGGGGCGGCGGCGCGGCGGCCGGGGCCGCCGCCGCGGGGACCACGGGCAGGAACGCGGCCGCGGTGGCGAACGCGAGCGCGGCGGTGAACGGTCTGCGGCGCCGGGGCCGCGATCTGGTGCTCATCCGGTTTTCCCTCACAGAGTCGGAACGGGAACGGGAACCGAGCGTCACCGCGACCGGTTGTGAACCGGTTGTCGATGCCGCCGCGGATCGGCTGGTTGGCTGTTTTCGCCCCTCCTTCGCCTGGTTACGCTCGCTGAGCGGTGGTGCGGCGCGGGAAGGAGCGGGGGGTGTCCCAACCCGGGGAGCTGCGCGTGCTGGGGCCGGTCGAAGCGGTCGGCCCGGCCGGACCCGCGACCCTGCACGGGACGCGGCAGCGGGTCGTGCTCGGCGTGCTGGCGCTGCACGCGGGCACCGTGCTGCCGATCCCGCGGCTGGTCGACGTCCTGTGGGGCGAAGACCCGCCACGCACCGCGGTCAAGACGCTGCACAGCCACGTCGCGCGGCTGCGCCAGGCCCTGGAAGGCTGCGGGTTCCCGGGCGTCCTGGTCACCCGCGAGCCGGGCTACCTGCTGACCGTCCCGCCGGTGGCGGTCGACGCGCACCGCTTCGAGCAGCAGGTCCGCGCGGGCGCGGCCGACCTCGCGGCCGGCGCCGTCGAGCGGGCGGCCACCACCCTGCGCGCGGCGGTCACGCTCTGGCGCGGGGACGCCTTCGCCGACGCGGAACCGGCGGGCTGGGGCCGGCGCGAGGTCGACCGGCTGCACGAGCTGCGGCTGGGCGCGATGGAAGACCTCTGGGACGCCGAACTGCGGCTGGGCCACCACGAACAGGCCGTCCACGAGCTGCCCCGGCTGCTCGCCGACGCCCCGGCCCGCGAACGGCTGACCGGGCTGCACATGCTCGCGCTCTACCGCTGCGGGCGGCACACCGACGCGCTCGACGTCTTCCAGCGGCTGCGGCGGCGGCTCGCCGACGAGCTCGGCGTCGACCCCGGCCCCGAACTGCTGGCCCGGCACACGGCGATCCTGCGGCGGGACCCCGCCCTGGACCTCCGCCCGGCCGCGACCGGGCCTTCGCAGCTACCCGCGGGCGTCGGGCACTTCACCGGACGCGAAGCCGAGCTCGCGGCGCTCGACGCCGTGCTCGACGAGCCCGAACGGCCGGTGGTGGTGCTCTCGGGCGCGGCGGGCATGGGCAAGACCGCGCTGGCGCTGCACTGGGCGCACCGGGTCGCCGCCCGCTTCCCCGACGGCCGGCTGTTCCTCGACCTGCGCGGCGAGGACCCGGCCGAGCCGCTGCCGGGCGCCCGGGCGCTGACGCACCTGCTGCGCGGCCTCGACGTGCCCGACGAGAACATCCCGGGTGACCAGGCCGGGCGCGCCGCGCTGTACCGGTCGCTGCTGCACGGGCGCCGGTGCCTGGTCGTGGTGGACGACGTCGCCGGTCTCGAGGACGTCCTGCCGCTGATCCCGGGCACCGGCCCGGCCCTGCTGGTCGTCACCAGCCGGCAGCACCTCGCCGCGCTGGGCACCCGCCACGCCGTGCGCCCGATCGCCCTGGACGCCTTCGGGCACGCCGACTCCGTCGCGCTGCTGGACCGGGTGCTCGGTGCCGAACGGGTGCGGCGCGAGCGGGGCCCGGCCGCGCGGGTGGCTCGGTTGTGCGGCGGGATGCCGCTGGCGCTGCGCATCGCGGCCGCCCGGCTGGTGGGTGCGCCGAAGCGGCCGATCGCCGAGCTCGCCGCCGAGCTGGCCGGAGCCGGGCGGCTGGAAACCCTGGCCGTGGAAGGGGATTCGCGCACGGTCCGGGCGGTGCTCACCACCGCCTACCGGCCGCTGCCCGCCGCGCAGGCCCGGTTCTTCCGCCGGGCCGCCCTCGGCCCGGGGGCCACGTTCAGCGCCGCGCTCGGTGCCGCGCTCTGCGAGGTGCCGGGCGCCGACGGCGACCGCGCCGCGGCCGGGCTCGCCGCCGCGCACCTCGTCACGGCCGCCGGCGCGGGCCGGTTCCGGTTCCACGACCTGATCCGCGAGTTCGCCCGGCAGTGCGCGCGGGCCGACGAGCCCCCGGCCGCCCGCGCGGAGATCGCCGACCGGCTCGTCGACTGGTACCTGGTGGCCGCGGCGGCGGCGAACCGGGCCATCGACCCGAACCGCGACCTCGTCACGCCGTCGCCGCGGTTCGCCGCGCCCGAGGTGCCGGTGGGCGCCGACCGGCACGCCGCGCTGACCTTCCTCACCGCCGAGCGCGACAACCTGCTGCCCGTCGTGCGGTTCGCCCGCGAGCACGGCCGCGCCGAGGCCGCGTGGCAGCTGACGTACCTGCTGACCAGCTTCTACGACACGGCCGGGCACTGGCACACCCGCGTCGAGCTGTGCCGCGAGGGCGCCGCCGCCGCGACCGGGCTCGGCGACCCGCTGGCCGAGGCGGAGATGCTGCGGGCGCTGGGCGTCGCCTACTTCATGACCCGGCGGCTGCCGGAGGCGCTGGAGACCAACGCGGCCGCGTTGCGGACGGCTCAGGCCGCCGGGGACGTCCAGGGCGAAGGGCACATCCACAACAACACCGCCAACGCCTACGCCGAACTGCGCCGTTTCGACGAAGCCATCGCCGCGCACCGGCTGGCGGTGGCCCGCAACGCCGCGGCCGGCAACGACCTCGGGCACGCGCTGTCCCAGCGCAACCTCGGCCACACCTACGTCCGGATGGGCCGGGCGCAGGAGAGCCTGGCACCGCTGACGGCGGCGCTGACGACGTTCCGCGCCCTGGGCAACGCACGGCTGGAAGCCGCCACGCTCGACACGCTCGGCGAGGCGCACCTGCAGCGCGGGGACCACCGCGCGGCGCTGGCGCACCTCGGTGAAGCCCTCGCGGTCAGCCGGGTGCTCGGCGACCGCTGGCTGGAGTGGGAGTCGCTGCTCGACACCGGCCGGGTCCACCTGAGCCGAGGCGACTTCGCCACCGCGTCGGACCACTTCGGGCAGGCCCTCGACCTCAGCCGCGACGTCGGCGACCGGCACGGCGAAGCGGCCGCGCTGGAGCACCTCGGACGGGCCCGGCTCGGGGCGGGCGACCTGGCGGCCGCACGCGAGCACCTGGAACGCGGGCTGGCCGTGCGGGCCACCGTGCCCGACGGCTACGAGCAGGCGCACCTGCACCGCGACCTCGGTGACCTCGAGGCGCGGCTCGGCCGGCCCGCCGACGCGGCCCGGCACTGGGCCACGGCCGCCGCGTTGTACTCCCAGGCCAACGCGACGGCCGAGGCCCGCGAGATGGCTAACCGCCGGGCTTGATCGTCACCTCCGTCCGCGCGTTCCCCAGCGTGCCGGCCGACGGGGCGAACAGCTCCAGCACGAACCGGGATTCGGCCTGGCCCGGTTTGGGGTCCAGCAGTTTGACCACGGCACCGCCGCCGGACGCGCCGGGCGGGATCGTCACCGTCGCGTCCTTGACCGGCACGTACGCCGGTTCGCCGGTGCCGAGGGGCAAGGTCCGGTAGTGCACGGTGACCGGTGCCTTGGCCGGGCCGCCGCCGAGCCGCACCCCGACCGTGCAGACGCGCCAGCAGATCTTGCCGCCGTCGGTGGAGACCATGATCGGGGGCCCGTCGGCGCCGTCGTCGTCGAGGATCCCGCCCGCGGCCAGGTCGTCGGCCAGGACCAGGCCGACCGGATCGGACAGGCGCAGCAAGAACGGCTCGTTCGGCTCCGCGGCGGCGTCCTTCACGACCTGGACGGCGACGGTGCGCGGGCTGGAGTCACCGGTCCAGCTCAGCCGTCCCTCGGCGGGAACGTAGTCGTCCGGGCTGGTCGCGCCGGGTGAGCCGTCCTCGGTCTTGTAGGAGACCGACCCGGTCGGCACGCACCCCGCGGCCGCCGTGACGGACACGGTGAACTCGAAGGTGGTGGAGGCCGGTCTGGGCTCCCCGAAGGCCGGGGTGCCCTCGTAGAGCGTCCGGTCGGCGACCGCCACCGTCGCGGGCCCGCAGCCGGGGGCCACCGCGCCCGCGGGCGCCGCCGTCCCCAGGCCGAGCAGGAGCACGACCACTGCGAGCACCGCTGTTCTCATCGGAGTCCCCCTTGCGTCCGGGCCCGCGGAGGCGCGCGCCACCCGGCATGCGTACCGCGTCCCGGTTGCAGCCGGGTTGTGACCGGGCGGCGAGCGTCAATAGGCCAGGTCGACGTGGAAGTGCGTGATCAGCGGACCGTGCCAGTTGATGTTGCGGGGCGGGCCGGCGAAGACGTTGGCGACCTCGACGATGCGTTGTACGCCGAGGCGCTGGTTGACCGCGTGGGCGACCGAGGCGTCGTTGTACAGGGCGCGCCACTCGATGCCCATCGCCTGGGCGGTGGCGTCGATCGCCAGGGCGAACTCGATGGCGTCGGCCGGCCGGAAGAACCCACCGGGTTCCGTGTCGGGGAGGGTCAGGTCGATCGACCGTCCCCGGTCCTTCCACGGCCCGAGGCCGTGACCGCGGTAGTTCGCGACCCCGAACGGCTTGGTGTAGAAGAGCTTGGACAGGACGAACACGAACTCCGCGGTCCGGATCTGCACCGGGGCGCTCGTGGGGTCCCACCGGTCCACGCGACTCCCGGCGATGCTCTCGTTGACGTCCACCCGCTCGCGCGCTTCGGCCGAGGCGGCGGCCGCGGTGACGGCCTTGACCACCTGGTCGGCGCCCAGCTTCCTGGCCTCCGCCGCCGCGATCGCGGCGGCGGTCTGCTCCTCGGTCAGCTCCGGCAGGGGGTCGTGCGGCTTCTTCCGCAGCGCTGCTTTCGCCTGCGCCAGGACGGCAGCCGTTTCCTTCTCGGTGAGTTCGCGCTGGGTGCGGACCAGTTGCTCGTGCACGACCTCGGCCACGTCGACGCCGGCCGGGATGGCCGGCTCGAACTTCCCGATCGGACGCAGGCCGGGTGGTTGCCTGGTCACGAAGTCCAGGTGTTCCCGCCTCTCCCGCATCCACCCCGAGGCGTAGCCCCGGACGTGTGACTCGATCTTCGTCCGGAGCTTCGCCCGGAACGCCACCAGCCCGTCCAGGACGGCGTTGTTCAGGTCCTGTCCTTTCAGGTGGCGGCCGGCCGCTTCCTTGGTGAGGCGGTCGCGTTCACCGGCGAGCAGCGAGGTGAAGTGTTCTTCGAGGCCACCGCCGAGCGGAACCCCGAAGTCACGGGTGAACCCGGCCGACATCATGTCGTCGAAGTCCTTGGCCAGTGAGTCCACGGTGGCCGGGACGTCCACCCGCTCGCGGCCGGCCAGCCGCGTCTTCCAGCCCTGCGCCAGCGTCAGGGCGTACTCGCGGACCTCCTCGATCCCCCAGAAGTCCACGTTACGGTGGATCGCCAGAATCGGGGCGTTCACCGCGATGGACGGCCCTCTGCCCAACTCGCCCCGCAGGTAGTCGACGACCGCCGGAGTGTCCACAATGGTCACGGAGGTGGCTGTGACGGCGCCGGGGTAGGGGATGTCGCCGGTCGGCATCGGTGCCGGAGGTGTGGCCGCCGGTGGCGTGGCCGCTGGAGGGGTGGCCGCGCCGCTCGGCGAAGGGTCCGCCACGAGACTGAACCGCCTGTCGCCGCCGTAGTCCGGGATGACGTGGACATCCCCGTCGGCCGGGGCAAGGCGTTGCCGGGTGCCGGCCGGCGGCCGGGCCACCTC
This sequence comes from Amycolatopsis sp. NPDC021455, assembly GCF_040640995.1. Lineage (NCBI taxonomy): Bacteria > Bacillati > Actinomycetota > Actinomycetes > Pseudonocardiales > Pseudonocardiaceae > Amycolatopsis > Amycolatopsis sp. NPDC021455. The sequence continues at coordinate 78,973 of NZ_JBFACT010000018.1, forward strand.
CTCCGGCGCCGCGGCACGGACGGCGTCGCGGAGCGCGGCCGGTACCAGCGCACGCAGCCGATGCCGGGCCGCCGGCCGGAGGTCGCCGAGCACCTCGACGTCAGTGGGCAGGTGGTAACGATGGCGCACGGCGCTCGACCTCCACGGTGAGTACGGGTCCTAGTCCTCGTCCGGTTCGCGGGGACCCGGCTGGAAGCTGCGGTGCTGGTCGTTGAGGTCGTTGCGGATCACGAAGTCCTCGATGGGATCGGTCGGCCACACGAAGCCGTGGCGCCGGATGGCTTCCAGGTACCGTTCGTTCTGCGGCGCGTCGGTGACGATCAGGTTGTCCGGGTCGTTGTACCGCCACGGGTTGTCGGACAGGCGGATGCGATGCTCGACACCCAGCCCTTCGAACACCGTGCCGGACGCCGTCGGCGTGCTGATCCGCAACGCGAGACCACCCGCTTCGGCGAATCCCAGAGCCCGCATCCGCTGCTCGATCGCCAGCAGATCGGGGTCCCGGCGCAGCCGGCGCCACAGCGAGTCCCGCACCGTGTCGAAGTCGTCTCTGGCGAGATCGCGGGCCTCACGCAGGATCCGGGTGGCGATACTGCGTTCCCGGGCCGTCAACGTCCTGGTGCCCACCCGGTCCCGCAGCCGCTCGAACCGGCGCCGCAGCACCGCCAGCCGCACGCGGGTCGGCGTGGATCGCTGTCGCGCCAGCAGGTTCCGGACGTGATCGGGGATCTTCCGGTTGGCGACGCGCTCGTACTCGGCGACGATCTGTTCCCGCGACACCGCGGCGGTCGCCGCAGCCGTCGCCGGTGGCCGGGGCTGCGCGGCCGCCACGCCGGTGCCGGCGACGGCCGGGGGCGATACCGGGGGCTGGGCCGTCGCGTCGTGGGCCGTCGTGGCGGCGTCGACTGCGCCGGCCACCGCGGCCGGAGGCACCGGCACCCGCACTGTGGCCGGGGCAACCGGTCCGGGCGGGACGGGATCCGGGGTGACGGCCGCCTCCCTGGCCGCCGCGTCCGGCGTGGCCGAGGCCGCCGCGTCGCGGGCGGCCACGTCGCGAACAGCGCCGGTGCCGGCCTCGGTCACATCGCGCAGGACGAGCGACGGCACGGAACCACCGCTGGTCAGGCCGGGCACGGCCAACCCACCCTCGACACCCTCCATCGCACTCGCCGTGACCCGGCTCAACCGGCTCGTGGCCAGCCGCAACGACAGGACGATGTTGCGGGCGACGGCGGTCGTCAGCCCTTTCGCGGCCAGCCTCGCCGCGACGCGGGCCAGCGCGGTGCCCAGCTGGAACGCGCCGTGGGCCAGCAGCACGTAGTCGATCGGGCCGAGGCCCTCGTTGACCAGCGGCGGCTCGTCGTGCCACCTGAAGACCTCTTTGCCCGTCGGGTCCCACACCTGGTAGAGGTAGTCGCCGGAGCCGCCGGTCCGGGTGGTGTAGCCGATGATCCGGCCGCCGTCGAACTGCGGTGCGGTGTGCAGCCGGTTCCAGTTCGCGACGAGGTGTTCCTCGAACTGCGTCAACGGGCCGGCCATCCGCACCAGGTAGGCGTGCAGCGCCGCCTCCGTCATCTCCCACCGGCCGTCGCGCACGAACACCGAGGGCAGGTCGTGCTGGTCGCCCGGGCCCGGCACCCGTTCCCAGTGCTCGTCGAGCGTCAGGTGCGTCCGGTCTCCCACCGTGATCGGGAAGGCGAGGTTGCGGGATTCCTGCAACCGCCAGTAGTCCGGATCGTCCGGCTCCGGGCCACCGACCAGGCGCGCCAGGTCGCGGCTGACTCCGGGCCGGGAGCGCACGAGCACGCCGAACCGGAACTGGAACGACCGGAAGAACTTGTCCAGGTGCTCCGCCGCCAGCCCGTCCAGGAAGGCCGCGTAGTCGGCGGTCGAGCCGTAGACGTCGATGACCTTGGCCAGCTGGAGACGATCGTACTGCGCGGCCGGCCGCAGCAGGTCGAACAGCACAACGGCCTCCGCCAGCAGCCGCTCCTCGAACGTGGGCTGCCGGGCCGGCGGTGCCGGCCGCACCGGGAGGTCGGTCAGCTGGAACGTCACCCGGTCGGCGTCGTCCGGACCCGGACGTTCCGGCGCGCGGCCGTACCGCTGGTCCAGCACCCGCTGCGCCTCGGCCAGCCGGGCCGCCACCACCCGGCTCAGCGTCCGCCCCAGCGCCGCGAGCTGGTCGTCGGTGGGCACCCCGACGATCCGGACGGTGACCGGGATGTGGCAGTCGATCCGCACGGCCGGCTCAGCTGGTGTAGGCGAGCTGGACCATGGCGATGGTGTTGCCCGACTCGTCCGCGCTGCCCGACCGGGCCGCGAGGACGTAGTAGCGGAACGTGTCGGTGTCCACCGTCGCCAGGGCGGTGTCGACGGGCACGGTGACGTCGAACGGGTCGGCGATGCCTGGTGTCGTGTCCGATATCTCGGCCAGCTTGTCGGGCTTCGCGCCCGCGTTCAGGAGCGGGACACGGAACAGCGTGAGCTTGAACGGGACGAAGAACTTGCCGGTGGCCCGGAAGGACTGCAGGTGGATGCCATCCGGCACGGCCAGGTCCATCACCGCCTCGCCGGCGTTGCCCAGCGGCCCCAGCAGGACTCCGTTCTGGTCGTAGTCCCAGAAGGAGTCCTCGAAGGGCAACGGCCGGAAATCCAGGCCGGGTGTCAGGTGCTGGTTGCCGGTCGCGTCGTTGACCGGCAGGGCGAGCGCGGCGTCGATCTGCTGGACGACGGTGGCCATCCGGTGCAGATCGGCGGCGATGGCGTCGAACCGCACGTTGAACCCATTGGGACCGCCGGCTCGGATCCGGTCGACGTTGTCGATCCAGTTGAGGTGGCGGAAAGTGGGCGTGAAGGACAGATCGGTCATGACGGTGCGCCCTTTCTCGGCTCAGGAATTGGCGAACGCGAGGCGGATGTTGTCGATCACCATGGTTCCCTGGCCGAAGAGCGCGATGAGCGTGAACCTGATGAAGTAGCGGAACGTGTTGAGGTCGACCTGGGCGAACGTGCTGGTCACCGCGGCCGTCTCGGTGATCGGGGCGGTGGAGTGGGCGATCACCGCCAACGAGTCCGGAGTCGCCGGCGAATCGCTCTGCCGGACCGGAGCACGGAACAACTCGATCCGGCACGCCGTGGCTTCGGGAACGTTGCCGGTCACGAAACCGTTGGCCCGCATCGAAATCAGCCTGACCCGGTCGGTCAGCGTCAGGTTGGTGACACCGACGACGGTTCCCGCCTGGGACTGGACCTGTGCGAGCCCGTTCGCCGAGGTGAACCAGCCGACCGCCGGCGACACCTGGCGCACCACCGGCGTGAAGATCAGCTCCTGGGTCGGCGGCGGTGGCGCCGGTGCGACGGACTCGTCGATAGCCTGGCCGATCTGGGTGACCACGGTGGACAGGGTGCGCAAGTCGCCGGCGATGGTGTTGAACCTGCCGTTGAAGCCGTTGGACCCGCCCGCCACGACACGGTCGACCCGGTCCACCCAGTCGGTGTGGTGGAACACCGGCGTGTAGTTCACGTCAGCCACGATGTGCTCTCTTCCTCAACCGGTCGCGTAGATGATCTGGAAAGCGGCGAGCGTCGCCGTCACGTTTCCGGCCGGTGTGGTCGGGACGCCGGCCTTGATGACGTAACGGAACGTCTTGGGATCGACGAGTGCCAGCGTGGGATCGATGGGTTTCACCTTGTCGAACGGGTTGGCGTCACCGGTCACCGATGCCAGCACCTGCGGCGGCGGGGGCGACGTGCCGAGCGCCACGCGGACCAGCGAGACCGCGATCGACACCCCGGCCGCCTGGCCGACGGCACGGAACGAAACCAGCCGGACCCCGTCGGGCGGCACCACCAGCAGCACTCCGTCCGCGCTGCCGCCCGGTGCCGCCTGAGCGGCGCCCGACTCCGTGATCGCCCACGGCGTCAACCGATCGGTCGGCACGAGCGCCGGCGGCAGCACCAGTTGGCGCAGCGGGGACGCCTGGCGCGCGTCGATCGCGGCGCCGACCTGGGCGACCACTGTGGACAGTTGCTTCAGGTCGTTCTCGATCGCGGTGAACCGGCTGTTGAAGCCGCCCCGGTCGTCGGTGCGTTCCGGGTGGTCGGCGGCCTCGACCGGGTCCGTTCCGTCCACCCAGGCCGTATGGCGGAAGGTCGGTGTGAAAACGATGTCAGCCATGGGCGGGCCTTCTCACCTGGGGCGGCAGTGGGCCGCGGACGCGGAACTTCGGGTACGTGAAGTCGGGGTTGGCCTGTAACAGGTCGTCGGTCCGCAGGTCGATCACGTGGGCGCGGATCGCGGCCGTGTTGACCTCGACGCCGATCGGGTGCAGCACGTTCAGGACGTTCATGATCAGGTCGTGCTGGTCCTTCGTGATCACCGTCGTGTCGTCGTCCAGTCCCGGCCGCAGGCGCACCTGGAAGGTGTACGGGCTGGGCTGCCCGCCGACCAGGTAACCGGCCTGCACCCAGGCGGTTCCCGCGGACTCGGCGTGCAGCGTCACGACGGGCCGGGTGCTGGACGTGAGCGTGATGGAGGCGTTGTCGAACGCGCCCGACGACCAGCCCAGCCGCGGGCCTTCGCCGGGCACCTGGCCGGTCAGGCCCGCCAGCGGCGGCGCCGGATGGGCCATGAGTTCCAGGTCGTCGCCCTCGAGGAGTTCGATGACCGCGCCCTGGCCGCCCGAGGTCGGCGTGACCGCGACGAGTTGCCCGGGCGCCTGCCGGATGATGACGTCGCGGGCTTTGTGCTGGACGTGGCTGAAGCCGACCGCGAACGCGACCCCGGCCAGCGCGCCGGGTGTCAGGACACTGTGCCGCATCAGCAGTTGCCGGCCCTGGGTCCCGGTCGGGCCGGCGGTCACCGCCAGCCGGCCCCCCACGTTCCTGCGGGCCAGTTCGGCGAGCAGCGCGTCGAGCAGTTCGGCGACCGCGGGCTGCACCAGGTGGGCGCCATCGGTGCTGTAGTCCACCCGGGGATCGTCGTGGCGCACCAGGAACACCGCATCGAAGAACAGGTCCGGAGGGTCCACGATGGACTCGGGGGCGACGAGACTGCCGTCGGCGGCGATGTTCCGCCCGTCGGGCAGGTCGGTCAGGCCGACGCGCAGGACACGGGTGGCCGAGACCGTGCGGCCGTTGCGGATCACGTCGGCCTTGACGACCACCCGGCCGGCGGCCGTGGCCAGCAGGGTCGCCGTGCGCTGCGGGGTGCCCGTGCCGCCGGCCGGCGTGAGTACGGCTCGGCCGGCGCCGGTGGTGGGCACGGTGACCCAGTGCAGGAAGGCGTCGGCGGGTGGCGCGGGCCGCAGCGAGAGCGTGACCGTGGCGCCCGCGTCGAGGTCGGTGGGGCCGGCGCCCCCAGTGCCGAGGTCGATCGCGAAGTAGTCGCCGGGCGCGGCGGCGGCGTAGACGCGTCCCGCACTGGCGCGATGGCTCACGTAGTCGAAGCCGGCCCGGTGGGCCAGGGCCGCGAGCTTGCCCAGATCTTTCGAGCTGTGCCCGAGCAGCACCGCCCGGCCGGTCGCCCGCAGATCGTCGGCCTGGGGGTCGAACGCCGAATCGACCAGCAGCCGGCCGGGCAACGCGGCCGCCAGGTCGGCGACCAGCCGGTCCAGCCGTTCGGCGACGCCGACCTGCAGCAGATGCGGGTCGGCCGGCCGCTCGCCGACGCCCAGCGCCCGGATCGGCGCCGGGGCGAAGTCCACATCGGACCGTTCGTAGCGGAACAGGAAGTCCGGGTCGAACAGCTCCTCCTGGCCGGCTGTGCCGACCACGGCCGCCTCGGCCGTGTTCCGCCGGCCGGCCGCGTCGATGGATTCGCCGGGCCGCAGCGTTTTCGGGCGGATGTGGACCAGCCGGGTGCCGCGGACCAGGGTGGCGTTCGTGTCGTCCACGACCAGCGGTGGGATCGGGGTTTCGCCGGGTTCGGGTGGTGGGCCGATCCGGCCGACCAGTTCGTTGAGCACCGCGGCCAGGTTGGCCGGGGTGGGGAGGGTCCAGCGGCGGAACAGGGCCAGGCGGCGACGGTAGTGCTCGTCGGACTCGCCCAGGACCGGTGCGAAGTCCTGGCGGGCCACCGAGCTGATCCGCACCTCGTCGACCACCCCGCGGAAGCCGCCGCCCGCCGCGCCGATCAGCAGGTTCGCCGTGGTGGCCACGGTGTCCAGCGGGAACAGGAACCGGAAGGCCTGGAACACCCCGTCGACGTAGACGCTGACACCGCGATCGACGGACCGGTCGACCACCGCCGCGATGTGGGTGAAGCGATCGGCCGGCAGGGTGACCTCGGCGCACACGTCGATGACGGTGGTGCCGTCGCTGATGGTGAACCGCACCTCGGACCCGGCGTCGCCGATCCGCAGCACCCAGCCGGGGCTGTCCTCGCCGGGGTCGGGATTCTTGCTGATCACCGGCCCTTCCCCGGTGTCCGGATCGGGGCGGACGAAGCACTCGATGGTGGCGTCGCCGTCGATGTCGAAGTCCGTGCTGCTCGGTGCGGTGACCACGGCCGCCGCCGTCCGGAACGCCATCGCCGTGCCGTACCGGCCGGGCACGCCCACCTGCACGTCCGCCGAGAGGGTTCCGCTGCTGCCGGTCCGGCCGGGGAATCCGGCCGCGACGTCCGCCGCCGGCGACTTCGGGTCGTCCAGGTGGTAGAGGGCGACCGTGCCGGCGTCGAAACTGTGCGACAGCGGCGGGAAGCGCGGCACGCCCAGGTCGTGGCCGATGATGTCCAGGCTCAGCCCGACCGCCGAGGACACGTGCCGTTGCGCGAGTGTCCGGGCGGCGTGCCCGCGCAACAGCTCGCGCTCGGCGCCCACCACCCACAGCAGTTTCGCCGTGGTGCCCAGCAGCGCGGTCAGCGTCAGCCAGTTCTGCGGGCTGTTGTCGTCCGGTCCGGGCTGCATCGTCAGCACCCGCGCGCGAGCCGTGACCGTGACCGGGTTGTCGAACAGGAACGTCGTGCCGGCCACCGTGCCGGCGGGGACGGTGACGGTCGAGGACAGCGTGACCGAGCCTGGCTCGTCGTAGTCCAGCCGGACGGTGGTGTCGACGTCGAAGTCCCGGGTCACCCCGAGCACGTAGCGCGGCTGGGGCAGCACGCCGAAGCGGGCGAAGTGATCGGAGAAGTCGTAATCGTCCACTGTGGCCTGTGAGCTGGCGAACAGCGTCAGGCCCAGCGAAAGCGTGTCAGCGCCGCGTTCGAACGGTGCGGTGAGCCTGCGGCCCATCCGGGTCGCGGCGATCGGGCCGGTCACCGGACCACCACCGTGACGTCCAGGCTGTCGCCGCCGGCCGCGAAGGTGGCCAGCTCGGTCGGTCCCATGGTCAGGTTCTCCCCCACCGCCGCCTCGGCGATCACGTCCTGCATGGGCACGTCGCCGAAGGTGATCCGGCCGAACGCGGCCGGTGCCCGGCGCAGGTGCAGGCCCTGCACGTCCAGCACCCCGGGCTGTTCCACGAACGCGCGGACCACCTGCGAGTACAGCACGTCGCCGCCCAGCCGCAGCGCGCCGATGTCGGTGGTCAGCCGCCGGCCGATCGCGGCGAGCAGCGCGGTGCCGTCCGAACCGGACTCGATCACCACCGTGGCGCGCACGCCGATCTCGATGTGGTCGGCCTCCACGACGTTCGCGTGGATGCCGATCGGCCGCGCCGCGTCGACCGCCGCGGTGACCTGTTCGAAGATGCCGGGCACCGGACCGATGGTGCGCCACGGGCGCACGAAGTCGTGCGCGACCACGACGGAGAAGAAGTACGGCTCCCCCGCGCGCCGTTCGCTGCTGAACGCCCGCTGGTCGAAGTTGAACAGGTCGAAGTAGCTCTGCGAGACGTCCACGCCGCCCAGCGGGTCGGACAGCACGACGTCGAGGACGCCGGAAACGCCGAGGGCGGCCTGGGCGACCGCGTCGGCCGTCCAGAGGTTGCGGGCCAGCCCGAGCAGCCGGCCGCGGTAGGAGGCGTCGGACTCGGTTCCGCTGCCGCCGCTGGTCGCCGCCCGGTTGGTCACCGTGAAGGCCGCGCCGGTGTCGGCGAGGAACTCCGCGTGGTAGGCCGGGTCGATGCCGGCGATGACGCCCGCGTCGACGTCACCGGCCGGCCCGGGCGCGAACGCCATCACGGCCACGTCGGCGAAGCGGGTCGACGAGTCCAGCGTGACCGGCGCTGTCGTGCCGTACGCCCGGACCGGGTCGCCGGTCACCACGATGGTGCCCGCCGGCAGCACGTACTGCTGCCCGGCGACCGGGTCGGTCACCGTGATCCGCACCGTGCCGGTGCTGGGCGAGGCCGCCCTCGGCAGGCCGACGTCCTCGCCGAGCTGGTCCAGCGCCGCCCCCACCGCGGTGGACATGAAGTTCGCGTAGTACAGGTCCTCCAGGCGTTTCCACAGCTCACCGTCCTCGGCGGCCGTGGTCTCCAGGATCTTGCGCAGCGCGCTGGTGCTGGTCAGGTCCACGTCGGTGAACACGGCGCGGGCCCGGTCGAAGGACTCGCTGAGCAGCACGTCGACCGGTTTGACCACGAACCCGGCCGGCGTCACCCCGAAATCGGTCACGACAACTCCTCGCTGGCGCTCGTCGCCGCCGTGACCGGCGGTGCTGTGTTGAATGGTGACCTCGCAAGCTCGCTCACGATCGTCATCCCTCCACGTCAGCCCGCAGGGTCACCGGTGTGCCGGTCACCGTGTCGACGTGGACCTCGGCGGTCCACCGGCGACTCAGCCGGGCGGTGGTGGCGGCCTCCGGGTCGGCGGCCGCGCGGGCCGGGTCGTCGTCGAACGTGACCTGCCGGACGGCGCTGACCCTCGGGTCCGCGCCCACCGTGCCGACCAGGTTCAGCTTGAGCAGTTCCTTGACCATCCGGGTGCTGTTGGGCCGGGTGAACGCCTGGGTGACGTCCAGTCCGTAGGTCGTGTTGAAGCGGTCCGAGCCGCTCGGCGTCAGGATCCGCAGGGTCAGCGCCTGGACGAGGTTGGCGATGCCGGCGACCTCGGCGAGCCGCCCGTCGGAGAACACGAGGTCCCCGTTGTCGACCAGCAGGCCGCGGCCGAACGGGTCCCCCGCCGGGGCGGTCACGCCGCCTCCAGTTTCGTCTGCCCGCCGGCCCCGATCGTCCACGGGCCCACGTTCGTGAGGCCCTGCGCGGACTGCAGCAGCACCGGATCGTCCCCGACCTTCAGCGCGGCGGACACGCCGAGGGTGACCGCCTTGATCGAGGTGCACGGCGGTCCGCTGGTGAAGCCGCAGTTGAACGTCATGCCGGTCACGTCCGACTCGGTGACGGCCGGATCGCTGTCCACGCGCAGCGATGTCTGGCCGGACGTGAGCTTGACGGGGAGCTGGTGCGCGCACAGCAGTGTCGACGCGGTGGTCAGGACGGCGGTCATCACGACACCACCACTGCCGAGCCGTTGAGTTTCATGCTGACCTCGCCGTTGGTGAAGGTGATCGGCTTGTCGGCCGTGGCGATGGTGACGCCGCCGTCGGTGCCGATCGTGATCGTGGTGCCGCTCTGGTGTTCGATGGTCACGGTGCTGTCCGCGGGCGGATCGGGCCTGGTGCCCACGGGTGGCAGCGCGCCCGCGCCGACCAGGATGTGCAGGCCGGCGGTCTGGATCACCCGGTGCCCGGTGGCGTCGGTGAGATCGTTGGCGCCCTTGCCGGTGGGCAGGCCGTCGCCGCCGATGGCGGTGGGCAGCGCGAGCCAGTGGTCGCCCGGCTGGTTGGGCGGCCGGCGGCCGGCCAGGTCGGCCGGCCAGACGAACCCGGCCAGCACCGCGTCGTCGACCAGGCCCCGGTTGTGCGCCAGCAGCGCGCGCATCCCCGGGTACACCGGGACGACCAGGCCGGTGTCGGCGAACGCGAACGCCGACGCGATCGGTTTGCCGTGCAGGCTCACCGTGGAGTCGACGGGACCGGCCACGCTCGGTGTGGTGACCGCCGAGCCGGGGTCCTGGGCGTAGTGCAGCGACGCCACGTGGTCGCCGGCCACGTACTCCGTGACCTCGCCGACGTCGACGGCCGGGTGGTCGTCGTGCTCGCGGAGGATCATCTCCCGCCACCGGTCCACGACCACCTGCGCGCCGGTGTGCACCTGAGCCCGCTTGCCGGCCTCGGCCGAGACCAGGCCGAGGTGCGCCGTGTAGCCCCCGCTGGTGGTGAACCGGTGCACCACCCGGGACAGCCGCAGCGGTCCGGCCGGGACACCGGACAGCCCGGTGATGGTCGCGACCTGACCCACCCGGAGCAGGGGATGGCCGAGCACGGTCAGGTGCGCCGTGGTGCGCACCGGCGGCGCCGGGGCGCTGGCCGTGTCCTCTCCGTCGAGGCTGTCCAGCGAGACGATGTTGGTGTTGGGGTCGAACGTGACCGGCGCCGTGTCCGCCGGCGCGCCGACGGCGTCGCCGAGGTGGACGTGGCCGTCGCGCACGACCAGTGGCACGTCGGCGCGTTCGGCCAGTACCCGCAGTGCGTCCAGTGTGGACCCGCTGCGCGCGGTGAAATCGGTGAGGGTGCCCGGCAGCGTCGAGTTGGCGGCCAGTGGCACGCCGGCCAGCTTCGCCAGGTTCTCGGCGAAGGTCAGGGTGGGGCCCTCGGCCGTCTGGTCGAGCGCCGCGGCCGTGTTCCGCAGCCGGTAGCCGGCCGTCTCCTGACCACACAGGACGGTCCGGGCGTACCCGTCGTCGCCGACCCGGCCGATCACCCTGGTGATCCGGCCGACCAGCACCAGGCCCCCGTCGGCGGTCTTCGTGACCGGGTCGTCGAAGTAACCCAGGTGGATCGACACCGTCACCGGCCCGGTCGCCTGGACGGCCCGGATCAGGTCCGCCTTGGCTGTCGGCAGGTTGATCAGCGTGACCTCGAACGTGTCCGTCGCGGCGCCCTCGGTCATCGTGACGGTGATCTCGGCGTCCAGCCCCAGCGAACCGGAGTTCACGTCGTTGGACACGGTCAGCGGCAGCCCGAGGCGCCCCGGCGCGGTGGGCGCCGCGATGTCGACGCGGTACCTGATCGCGAAACTCATCGCAGCCCCACCCCGCCGACGACCTGGGAACCGAACGAGCCGATTCCGTTGAGGTTGCGGGGATCCACCCGCATGGTGGGAAACGTCAGCACCAGCTCGCCCGCCCGGTACTCGACACCGGGCACCAGCTTGCGGCGCAGGACGGTGGTCAGCCCGCCCGGCTCCTCGCGATCCACCGTGAGCACCAGGAACGCGTGTTCGGCCGGCAGGTCCAGCGGGCCGGACGCGCCCTCCAGCACGTCCTCGGCCACGGCGGCGTACAGCAGGAACTGGTAGGTCCGGCCGGCGAACGTCAACCGGAACGCCTGCGGGAACCCGTCCGCGGGGTCGATCGGCAACCGCAGGAAGTCCGTCATGTCAGCACTCCTGCCGGCAGTGGCTCACCGGCGGTCCGGGGGACCGGGTTGGGCGCGGGGGTGCTGGGCAGGGCGGCACTGCCCGGCGCGAGGCGGGTGTCGGTCGCGTCGCCCGGGGTGGCGGCCGGGCTGCCGGGCAGGACCTGTTCCAGCGTGATCGACACGTCCAGCGCGTCCCGCTTGCCGACGCTCTGGGTGAACCGCAGGTCGGTCACCTGCATGTTGAGGTTGGTCGTCATCCCGGACACCACGGAGATGCCCACCGCCCCCTGCCCGGCCGGCGCGTTGGCCACCAGTTGCCGGGACGTCAGCGCGACGTTCTCCAGTTCCTTCTTCTGGTCCAGCCGGCCGTCACCGAGCAGCACGGCCTCGATCGCGATCGTCTGGTTGGTGGGCTGGGTCGCCTGGACGAACCGGCTTCCCATGATCCGCTCGATGCGGTACCCCTCGTTGACCGTGATGCTCTGCACGTGCAGCAGCTGCACGGACCCCACCAGGACGGGCGTGTTCGGCTGTGGTGCCAAGGTGTCCTCCCCTCGAGACTGCGTCAGATCCGGGTGGTCAGTTCCCGGTCGAACTCGCCGAACACGTGCTCGGCGATCCGTTGTACCTCCACATCGGACAGGGTGCCGACCACTTCGACCCGGACCGGGAAGTAGTAGTTGACGACCGGCTCGTCCTCGGGGGAGTCCTCGTCCCGGGCCACGGCTCAGGCCTCCACGCCGACCGACAGCGCCAGGCAGCTGAACGTCGCCTGCGGCACGCCGTCGACCATCACGTTGCTCGGGTTCGCCGACGTGATGACGCAGCGGGCGAACTTGATCGCGTTGAACGCCCAGTCGGTGCCGCTTTTCTCCGCCACCACGATCTGGAACTCGCCGCCGTTCGCGGCGAGCTCGGTCAGGTCGGCGACCGCGGACGCCACCGCCGGCACGCCCATGGTGAAGGTGAACGTGAACGGCTGGCGGACGAAACCGGTGTTGTCCGCCTCGATGCTGTGCAGCACGGTGTGCGGCACGTTGAACGTCGGCGTGAACGTCGAGATCGGCGTGATCGTGGCGTCGCCGAGCTTGACCTCGAGCCGCGTGTTCCAGTCGGCCATCGGGATTTCCTCCTAGTCGAACTTCAGGCTGATCGAAATGCGGTGCACCGCGCCGGCGTACTTCAGGGCGGCCAGCACCTGCACCAGCCGCGCCACCTCCGCGTCGTGGATCCGCTGGGTTTCTTCGGGAGTCCGCGTCGCCGGGTCCTTGTCCAGCAGCGCCAGCAGCGGGACGACGACCTCGAAGCCGTTGAGCACGTCCGTCTCGACCAGCGGCGTGAGGATCGCCTCCATCCGGGCGATCAGCGTGCGCAGGCCGGACCGGGTGATCCGCACGTTCCCGATGGAGCTGATCAGCCGCGCCTTGAGCTGGAACGACACGTCGTCCACGAACCGGACGACGTCGATGTACTTCTTGCCGTGGCTCGCGTCGCCCGTGTAGCTCTCGCCCATGAAGACGCCGTTGCCGGGGATGAGCGACGGCGTGGTCAGCCAGTTGACGCCCAGGCCGGCGGGGCCGCTGGCGGCGGTCTCCTTCCCCGGGTCGTTGAGCTTTTCGATGTCCGCGTGACTGAACGGCGGGCTGACGATGTTCACCGGCTTGAGCAGCAGCGACACCGACGGTTCGTACCCGGCGATGGTGCCCGCGACCGCCGCCGCGGCGTCCTGGTCGCTGTTGTGGGCGATGTAGACCATCCGCTCGTTCGGCAGGATGACCCCCGGATCGGCCGCGCCCTTGTCCAGCATCGCGACGCCCATGCGCTCCATGCCGTCGGCACCGGTGTTCGACACGGACGTGACGTGGTCGGAAAGCAGCTGGATCGGGGCGTCCTTCGGCGTGGTGGTCTTGTTCACCGGTGTGTTCGCCAGCACCACGAGCTGCACGTTCAGCGCGGCGACCGCGCCGAGCGCGGTGGCCCAGTCCGGCGTCTCGGTGGCCACGGGCACGCCGTAGACCAGCGCCGGGCCGGGTGTCTGCGCGAACGCGAGGGCGATCGCGGCGCCCAGCTCGCCGGGAAAGGCCTTCTTGGCGTCGTCGGGATTGGTGAACAACGCGGCCTTGCCGATCGCCGCGGTCGTGGACGTCGTCCGCCCCACCACCGCGATGTTGCCGAACGCGCGGACGGCCGGCGCGAACAGGTTGACGATCGGGTCGACCCGGATGTACCGAACTGCCATCAGATCCTCCTCATGTTGTGGGCACAAAGAGGCTGACGACGCCCTCTTTGCCGTAGAGCTGTTCGACATCCGTCTCGGTGAGCCCGTCGGGCAGCCCGTCCGCCGCGACGACGACGGCCGTCGCGTAGGCCTCGGTCGCGTCGACCGGGATGCCCGCCGGCGCCGGGCCGGTGAGTCCTTTCGCGGCTTCCCGCACCAGCCGCGTGGCACGCAGCCCGGCGGCGAGGTCGAAGGGATCGGCGATCACGGCGGCCAGCGTGACCGGCAGCGTGTGCCGGTTCGCGGGGTCGTCCGGATCGAAGGTGCCCGGCCTGCGCAGCTGGATCTCGGTCACGACGTAGTCGAAGGCGTCCCGCAGTTCCTCGACCGTGCTGATGCGGTGCTCGGCGAGGAACGCGTCGAGATCGAAGAACGCGAACCGCGCCCGGAACTCGTCCAGCGTGGTGAAGGTGTCGAAAGCCTTCGCAAGCACGGCTTCCGCACCGCTGGGATCCACCTCGGTGACCACCGTGACGTCGATCCCGGCCAGCAGGTCGATCCACAGTGGATCGGCCGGCGCCGGCAGGGTGAGCGTCAGCTCGGTGCGGGTGAAGGACGGCACGAGCTGGGACCACGAGCCGTCCTGCCGGCCGACGGGGAACAGCGGCCGCTGCAGGCTCACGGTCCGCACGTGCACGGAACCGACCTGGTCGATGCGCGCCGCCGACAGGTCGTAGGTCGCCGCGAGCATCGTCCGGACCCGGCTGCCGTCGACGTCACCGGCCGGCAGCAGCAACGAGCCGAGTACGGCCGGATCGCTCAGTTCGCGCAGCGCGCGATCGCTGAACACGGTCATCCGCGGGCTTCCCTCTCAGCCGATCAACCACCCGCCGTGCGTCCGCACCGGGGTTCTGCATCGACATTCGCAGGCCCCGTCGACAATCTGTCGACAGTCCGTCGACACCCCGACCGGACCGGCCTGTCGCAGGTGGACTGTCCACGGTCTCCGCAGGTAAGGGCCCGGAGGCTGCCAACCCGGTTCGATCGTGCGAACCGGACAGACGACCGCCGGCTCAGGCTGCCGCCTTCTTCAGCAGGCCGCTGCGCGCACCGGTCATCGGCGCCGTGGCGTCACCCGCGGTCGATCACCCCGGGCTAAGGGGTGCCGCCCGGGGTGGGCAGGGCCTTGGCGATCTCGTCGCGGCCGCGGATCCGGAGCTTGCGGTAGGTGTTGCTGAGGTGCCACTCGACCGCTTTCACGGTGATGAACAGGGCGTTGGCGATCTGGCGGTTCGTCTGGCCGTCGGCTGCGAGCCGGGCTACGCGGCGCTCGCCGGGGGTCAGCTCGGGGGTGTGGCTGCGGGCCGGTGCCCGGCCGCCGGCGAGGTTCAGTTCCGTGCGGGCTCGGTGCGCGAGGTGAACCGCGCCAAGCGTTTCCGCCAGTGTGATGGCCTCACGCAGGGGGTCGCGGGCTTCGGCCGGGCGGCCGGTGCGGCGGACTGCGGCGCCGAGTTCGACGAGGGTGGTGGCGTGTTCGAGGTGTGCCGCGCAACCGTGGTGGAGGCCGGACGCGGAGCGGAGCAGTTCGATCGACTGCTCGCCGCGGGCGAGCAGGCCGGCGGCACGCCGGGCGACGCCGATGGCACGCGGGGCGCCGAAGCGTTCGGCGAGGGTGAGCTCCTCCGTGATGAGTTCTTCGGCGGTGTCGCGCTGCCCGAGGCGCAGCGCGGCCAGCCCGGCCTCCGAGCGCCAGGACAGCATCACCGGGTTGAGCTGCGCGATCTCGACAAGGTGCTGCCCGCAGCGAGTGAACGCCCGCAGCGCCTCGGCGTCCTCTCCGCGCCGGGCGGCGACCCGGGCGGCCGCCGCGAGCCGCCAGGCCGCGAAGAGCCCGAACGGCGTGGCGTGCTCCTCGACCGCCGCGAGCACGGTCTCGGCCTGGTCGGTGTCGTCCTGTTCGAGGAGCGCGGAGACCAGGCAGAGACCGGCCGCCGAAACGTACATGTGCCCCGCCCCGCGCCAGACGTCGAACGCGGTGCGGGCGTCGTCCACGGCCTCGGCGACCGGCCCGGTCCACAGGAGCTGCCGGGCACGGAACACCGTCACACCGGCGAGTGCGATCGTCGACCCGCGCCGCCGCGCGTCCGCCGACGCGAGCTGGAAGGCGTGCTCGGCAGTCGGATAGTCGTCGCAGTAGCTCAATGCGCCCATCGTGTGCCACAACGCTTGGGAGTCCGCGCCGGCCTCGGTGGCCAGCCGCCCGCCGGCGAACAGGTCCTTCGCGATCGTCAGCAGTTCGTCGCGGTTCCCGCCCGCCGCCAGCTGCATGATCATCGCCTTGCTGGTCAGTGCCCGGTCGGCGGGGCCGGCCAGCCGGGTCGGCCGGTCGAGGACCTCCCGCACCCGCCGGTGGGCCTCGGCCACGTGCTTCGGGCTCAGCATCGCCGAGGTCAGGTAGGCCGCGTCCAGGGCAGCGGCGAGCTCGTCGTCACCGGCGAGCTCCGCACGCCCGCGCAAGCAGGCCTCGCAGGCCTCGTCGAGCCGTCCCCGGTCGTGCAGGAGCCGGCTCAGCTCGAGCAGCAGCGCCGCACGGGTGCGGGCGTCGCCGGCCAGCTCGACGGCCTCCGTCAGGTGCGCGACGGCGTCCTGACCGCCGGTGGCCCCTTCGGCGCGCCCCAGCTCGGCGAGCAGTTCCGGCCGGACCGCCGCCGAGGGCGGTTCCCGCAACGCCCGGTCCAGGTACCGCACCGCGGACCCGGGCGCGCCGCGGGCGAAGGCCCGGCGAGCCGTCGCGCGCAGGGTGGCGACCACCTCGTCGTCCTCGGCGGCCGGCGACTCCAGCAGGTGGGCGGCGACGCACTCGTCGGCCGCGCCGTCGCCGACCAGCAACGCGGCGGCCCGGCGGTGCTGTGCGGCGCGCCCGCGTGGCGGGAGGTCGTGGTACACGGCGGAGCGCACCAGCGGGTGGATGAACTCCAGCGGGTCGCCCGGTCTGAGCAGGTCCGCGTGGGTCAGCTCGTCCGCGGCGGACGGCGCCGCCGACGTGCCGACCTCCGCCAGCTCGGCGGCCATCTCCAGCGGGGCGTTGTTCTCGAATACCGCGACCGCCCGCGCCAGCCGGCACGCGGCCGGCGACAGGGCCGCCAGCCTGCGCCGCACCGAGCGAGCCAGTGAACGCGAGGCGAGTGCCGCACCCCCGGCGAGGATCTCGGCGTCGGTGCCGCCGGGTTGCGCCTCGATGGCCACGAGCAGTTCCCGCAGGTGCAACGGGTTGCCGCCGGTCAGGTCGAAGCAGCGGCGGCAGAAGCCGTCGTCGGCCTCCGGGCGGCGACGGCGGACGAGCTCGGCGACCGCGTCCGGGCCGAGCGGTTCGAGCCGGCACATCGTGCCGTCCGGGTCGCCGGCCAGCTGCGCGAGCAGCCCGTCCTCACCACGCGTCCCCGGCCTGGCGGCGACGAGCACGCCGATCGGCAGGTCGGCCAGGCGACCGAGCAGGAACGTCAGCCAGCGCAGCGACGGCCCGTCGGCCCACTGGGCGTCGTCGACCGCGATCAGCAGCGGCGCCCGCTCGGCCAGCCGCACCGCCAGCCAGTAGAGCCCGTGCAGGATGGCGAACCCCGCGTCGGCCGCCGGCAGGTCGCCCGGCTCCTCCGCGGTGCGGAAGACCAGCCGGGCCGGCGCCGCCGGGCCGGCCAGCAGATCCGTACCGCCGAGCGCGGCCCCTTCGAAGAGGGTCCGGGCCACCCCCCAGGCGAACGCCGTCTCCAGCTCGTGGCCGCGGGCCCGCAGCACCAGGTGCCCCTGGGCACGGGCCATGGCGGCGGCGTGCTCGAGCAACGTCGACTTCCCCAGCCCCGCGGCGGCCTCGACCAGCAGCAAACCGCCCCGGCCGGTGCCGGCGGCGGCCACCAGCGCGGCCACCGCGTTCAGCTCGCCGGCGCGCTCCAAGAGCTCCACCGGCTGGGGTCTCGCGGCCAGTTCGGGCGACACAACCTCGAAGTCTGGCACGATGCCCGGCCCGGGTACATCCCCGGGAACTGGGGTGGAGCCTGGGGTTTCGCCCTAGTGCCCGCGAACGTGACCGGAACGCAGGCTGACGGCCATGAGCTTGTTCGCCCGGACCTTCGCCATCACCTCGTCGGCGTGGTTCCTCTTCGCACTCGACCGCCTGGCCGTCACCACCGCCCTGCCGTCGATCAGGACCGACCTCGGCGCCGGCCTCGCGGGCACCGAGTGGACCGTCAACGCCTACACCCTGTCCTTCGCCGTGCTGCTGCTCGCCGGCGCCGCCCTCGGCGACCGGTTCGGCCGCCGCCGGATGTTCGCCGTCGGGTTGACGGTGTTCACCGCCGGGTCGGCCGCGGCGGCGCTCGCCCCGGGCATCGGTGCCCTGGTGGCGGCCCGCGCGGTCCAGGGCGCCGGTGGGGCGATCTTCGCACCGCTGTCCATGACCATGCTCAGCGCGGCCTGCCCGGCGGCGCGCCGCGGTGCGGTCCTCGGCGCCTGGGGCGGGATCGGCGGCCTCGGGGTGGCCGCCGGCCCGGTGCTGGGCGGTGCCCTCACCGGTCTCGCCGGCTGGCCGTGGATCTTCTGGCTGAACGTCCCGCTCGGCCTGGTGCTGGTTCCGCTGGCCCGGCGGTGCCTGCGGGAGAGCCACGGCCCGCACGACCGGCTCGACCTGCGTGGCGTCGCGCTCAGCGGGGCCGGGGTGCTCGGCGTGGTGTGGGCGGTGATCCGCGCGGGCGGAGACGGCTGGGCGCGGCCCGACGTGGTGGTGGCGCTGGCTTCCGGCGTCCTGGCCCTGGTGCTGTTCGTGGTCTGGGAGACGCGGGCGCCGGCGCCGATGCTGCCGATGCGGTTCTTCCGCCACCGGGCCTTCGCCATCGCCAACGTCACCGTGCTGCTGATGTA
Source organism: Amycolatopsis sp. NPDC021455 (assembly GCF_040640995.1). NCBI lineage: Bacteria > Bacillati > Actinomycetota > Actinomycetes > Pseudonocardiales > Pseudonocardiaceae > Amycolatopsis > Amycolatopsis sp. NPDC021455. Next base: position 97,468 of record NZ_JBFACT010000018.1, read on the forward strand.
CGCGGCGCTGTTCGGCGCGCTGTTCCTGATCACGCAGCTGCTCCAGGCCGGGCAAGGCGCCTCGCCGCTGCACGCGGGGTTGCGCATGCTCCCGATGGTCGTGATGCCGATGCTGCTGACGCCGATGGCCGGTGCCTTCTCCGACCGGTGGGGCACGCGCCCGCTGATGGCGTCCGGCGTCGCGCTGGTCGCCGCCGGGCTGGCCTGGCTGGCGGTGGTGACCACGCCGGACGTTGCCTACGGCGCGTTGGTTCCCGGGATGGCCTTGCTGGGTGCCGGTTCGGCGCTGTTCTTCGCGCCGGCGGCCGCCGCCGTCCTCGGCGCGGTGGCGCCGCGCGAGCAGGGCCAGGCTTCCGGTGCGGCGACCGCCGTCCGCGAGATCTCCGTCGTCCTCGGTGTCGCGGTGCTCGCCTCGGTCTTCGCCGCCCACGGCGATCTCGGCTCGCCCGCCCGGCTCGTCGCCGGCCTGGTGCCGGCCCTGTGGCTGGGCGCGGTGCTCGCCGGAGCCGGGGCACTGGCCGCGCTCGCCCTCCCCCGGGCCGCCGGTCCGCGGGTGCGGGCGGCCGGAGCCGCCGACCACGCGGCGATCCGGGACGTGCTCGGCGTCGCCTACGCCCAGTACGCGGGAGACATCTCCCCGCGGGTGTTCGACGCCTACCGCGCCGACCTGCTCGACCTCGACCGGCACGCCTGCCACGGGCAGCTGCTGGTCGCGGAGGTCGACGGGCAGATCGCCGGCTACGCGGCGTTCTACCCGGACGCCACCGTGCAGAACCTGGGCTGGCCCGGCGGCTGGGCCGGCGGCCGGGGCATGGCCGTGCATCCCGACTTCCGCGGCCGGGGCGTGGCCCACGCGCTGATGGCCGCGCTCGAAGACCGGGCCCGCGCGTCGGGCGCCCCCGTCTTCGCCTTCCACACCTCCGGCTTCATGACCGCCGCGCTGGCGCTCTACGCGCGCCTGGGCTACCGCCGTGCGCCGGAGTTCGACCGCGACATGAACGCCCACTACGGCCTCGACGCCTGCCTGCCCTGGCCGGCGCTGGCCTACCTGAAAAACCTGTCCGCACCACACGGAGGAACCCGATGACCACCCTGTCCCACACCCGAGGACCGGCCGATCTCCCCTTGCTGGCGGAGACGATCGGCGACAACTTCGACCGCATCGCCGCCACCCACGGCGCCCGCGACGCCCTCATCGAGCACGCGACCGGCCGGCGCTGGACCTATGCCCGGCTCCGGGCCGACGTCGACGCCCTCGCGCACGGCCTGATCCGGTCAGGCGTCGCAAAAGGCGACCGGGTCGGCATCTGGGCGCCGAACTGTCCGGAATGGACACTCGTCCAGTTCGCCACGGCCAAGATCGGGGCGATCCTGGTGTGCGTCAACCCGGCGTACCGGACCCACGAACTGTCCTATGTGCTCAACCAGGCCGGGATCCGCACCCTGGTCGCCGCGCCCGGCTTCAAGGGCGCGGACTACACCGCGATGATCGACGAGGTGCGCGCGGACTGCCCGGACCTGCGCGACGTCGTGGTGATCGGCAGCCCGGCGTGGGCCGCACTGCCCGACCGGCACGGGGATCCGCGCGTGCTGGCGCGGCGGCAGGCGGAGCTGTCCCCGCACGACGCGATCAACATCCAGTACACCTCGGGCACCACCGGCCACCCCAAGGGCGCCACCCTGACCCACCACAACATCCTCAACAACGCGTTCCTGACCGCCGAAGTCTGCGAAATCACCGAAGCCGACCGGATCTGCATCCCGGTCCCGCTCTTCCACACGTTCGGCATGGTGATCGGCAACCTCGGTGCGACCACGCACGGCGCGTGCATGGTCTACCCCGCACCGGGTTTCGACCCGGCGGCCACCCTCGCCGCGGTCGCCGAGCACCGTTGCACCGTCCTTTACGGGGTCCCGACGATGTTCATCGCCGAGCTGGCGGTGCCCGGATTCGCCGGCTTCGACCTGTCCAGCCTGCGCACCGGCGCCATGGGCGGCTCGCCGTGCCCGATCGAGGTGATGAAGCAGGTCGTGACCCGGATGGGGATGACGGAGGTGACGATCATCTACGGGATGACCGAGACCTCGCCGGTCTCCACCCAGACCCGGATCGACGACCCGCTCGAACGCCGGGTGTCCACTGTGGGCAGAGTGCACCCGCACGTCGAGATCAAGGTCATCGACCCCGAGACCGGCGCCACCGTGCCCCGCGGCGAGCCCGGCGAGCTGTGCACCCGCGGTTACTCGGTGATGCTCGGCTACTGGGACGAGCCGGACAAGACCGCCGAGGCGATCGACGCCGCGGGCTGGATGCACACCGGCGACCTCGCCGTGATGGACGACGCCGGTTACCTCAACATCACCGGGCGGATCAAGGACATGGTGATCCGCGGCGGGGAGAACGTCTATCCCCGGGAGATCGAGGAGTTCCTCCACACCCACCCCGACATCCACGACGTCCACGTCATCGGCGTCCCCGACGAGCGGTACGGCGAGGAGATCATGGCCTGGATCAAGCCGCGTCCCGGTGCCGCCGGGCTCAGCGCCGAGACCATCCGGTCGTTCGCCGACGGGAAACTCGCGCGCTACAAGATCCCCCGCTACGTCCACCTCGTCGACGACTTCCCGATGACCGTCAGCGGCAAGGTGCGCAAGGTCGAGATGCGCGCCGCGGCGATCGAGCTTCTCGGCCTCGGCGAGGCGGCGGCGATCGAACACGCCTGACCCGCGGCCGGGTTTTCGTGAACCGGGCAATCCGGGGGAAGGGGTGCGCCGAATATCGGGCGAGCGGGCGGTGCGAGCGCCCACAGCAGCGAGGAGTTGGCTCATGGCTCAGGAAGAACAGCCCGGCACGACGGCCGCGTCCGCCGGTGGGGTGTCCCGTCGCCGCGCGTTGCTGGCGGGCGCCGGCCTCGCCGCCGCCGGGGTGGCGGTGGGCGCGGGGGTCCCGTCCGTGGTGTCCGGGATCGCGGAAGCCGGCGGTCCGGTGACGAATCCGGCCGATCCGGTCATGGTGCACCTGCGGGACGCCGGCTCGGGAGAGCTCGACGTGTTCGTGGGCGACCGCCGGATCCAGGTCACCGACCGCGCTTTCACGGCGCGCCTGGTGAAGATCGTCGACGCCGCCTGAGTCTTGCCGGAACCCTGGTCTCCAGCACCGGGCCTGTCGCCCGGCTCCCCTTCTCCCACCCGTGAGGTTGAACCATGTCTTCACACCGTGAAGCGCCCGAAATCGCCAAGGACCCCGTCGCCGACTCCAGCGACGTCTACGCCTTCGTCAGCCCGGACAGACCGGACACCGTCACCCTGATCGCGAACTACGTGCCGTTGCAGGCACCGGCGGGCGGCCCGAACTTCTACGAGTTCGGCGACGACGTCCGGTACGCGATCCACGTCGACAACAACGGTGACGGCAAGGCGGACGTCACCTACGAGTTCCGGTTCACCACCCAGGTGCGCAACGAGAACACCTTCCTCTACAACACCGGCCCGATCCAGGCCCTGGACTCGCCGAACTGGAACCGCAGGCAGTTCTATGCGGTCACCCGCCGGGACGGCCAGGGCCGCGAGCAGCTGCTCGGCCGGAAGTTCCCCTGCCCGCCGTGCAACATCGGCCCACTGTCCACACCGGACTACAAGGCGCTCGCCGACGCGGCGGTGCGCGATCTCGGTGGCGGGCGGAAGGTGTACGCGGGGCAGCGCGCCGAGGGCTTCTACGTCGACCTCGGGGCGATCTTCGACCTGCTCGACCCCCGGCCGTTCGCCGACGCGCACGCGCACTTCGGCCTGACCAAGTTCCCGCAGTCCGGCCCGGGCGTCAACGCCACCAAGAACCTCAACGTGCACTCCATCGCACTGCAGGTCCCGATCGCCGACCTGACCCGGGAGGGGTGGCACGGCAAGGACGTCGACGATCCCCGCGCCACCATCGGCGTGTGGACGACCGCGAGCCGCCAGCGCGTGCGCATGCTCGATGCCGACCGCAACAACACGTGGAGCACCGGACCGCAGCGGCAGGTCTCGCGGCTGGCCAACCCGCTGTTCAACGAGGTCATCGTGCCCATGGGGCGCAAGGACTTCTGGAACACGCAGTCCCCGGACGGGGACAGCAGGTTCGCGAAGTTCGTGGCGAACCCCGAGGTCGCCTCGCTGCTGCCGGGTCTGTTCCCCGGGGTGTTCCCGAACCTCGACGTGCTGAACAAGTCCGGCAAGCCGCGCGCCGACCTGCTGGCCATCCTGCTCACCGGCATCCCCGCCGGGCTGATTCCGGGCTTCCAGAACTTCACCGGCAAGACCCAGGCCGACCTGATGCGGCTGAACACCGCCATCCCGCCGTCGAAGAAACCCAGCATCTTCGGGCTCCTCGGCGGCGACCTCGCCGGTTTCCCCAACGGGCGCAGGGTGTTCGACGACGTGGTCGCGATCGAGCTGCGCGCGATCGCGGGCGCCACCTACCCGCTGGTGGACAAGACCTTCACGGCCGACCCGGCGGCGGCGAAGGTGGACGACGGGGTGACCCCGGACAGCCTCGACATCCCCTACCTCGACCGGTTTCCCTACCTCGGCGTGCCGAACAGCGGCTTCACCACCCCGCGGTCCTGAACGGAGAGCCCACCATGGACACCCTGATCCTGGACATCGGCGGCGACGTCGGCGCGCTGGTCGTCCACACCGGCCCGCAGCACTGCGAGCGGGAGATCGAAATCAGCCCGGGAGCCGGCTCCGACACGCCGCGGAGCCACAACGTGGTGCACGCCCGGCACAACCGGGAGCGGACCGCCTACACCGCCGTTTTCCCCAGCGTGCCGGCCGGTGACTACACCGTCTGGCACCCCGACGGCGCACCGCACGCCACGGTCACCGTTCGCGGTGGCCGGGTGAGCGAGCTCCGGCTGGTCCCGTGATGGCGGATCCGGTACGGCTCAAGGCGCGGGTGCTCGCCGGCCTGTCCCGGGACGACCGCCGCCGGCTGGCCGGCATGGGCGGTTTCGTCGTGTTCCTGCACCTCTTCGGCGCCGGGATGCTGCTGCCGGCCACGAGCGGCGGGTCAGGTCTCGGCGCCGGGATCGGGGTCACGGCCTACGTCCTGGGCATGCGGCACGCGTTCGACGCGGACCACATCGTCGCGATCGACAACACCACCCGGAAGCTGCTCGGCGACGGGCGGCGGCCCCTCTCGGCCGGCTTCTGGTTCTCGCTCGGCCATTCGACGGTCGTCCTGGTGCTCTGCGTCGTGCTGGGATTCGGTTCCCGGGCGGTCGCCGACAGCGTGGCCGACGGCTCGTCCCTGCTCCACGGGGTGACCGCGACCGGGGGTGCCCTGGTTTCGGCGGGGTTCCTCCTGTTCATCGGAGTGCTGAACGCACGGGCCTTCACCGGCCTCCTGCGCCTGGCGAGGCAAGCCCGCGACGGCAGCCACGACGAGGCGGAACTCGAGCGGCAGCTACGCTCGCGCGGGCTGGTCGCGCGCCTGCTCGGCCGGCTGAGCGGGTCGGTCGGCCGGGAGTGGCACCTGTACCCGATCGGGCTGCTGTTCGGCCTCGGGTTCGACACCGCCACCGAGGTTTCGCTGCTCGTCCTGTCCGGCAGTGTCGCGCCGGCCGTGCCCTGGTACGCGTTCCTCGCCCTGCCGGTGCTGTTCGCCGCGGGGATGAGCGCGTTCGACGCGGCGGACGGGGTGGTGATGACCGCCGTCTACGAGTGGGCCCTGCTCGGCCCGGTGCGGAGGATCCGCTACAACCTGCTGGTCACCGGAATCTCGGTGGCGACCGCGGTGCTGGCCGCCGGGATCGGGCTGGCGGGGCTGCTCGGCGTCGCGTCCGGCCCACCGGCGTGGCTCCGGGAAATCGGCGCCGGCTACGCGGGGTTCGGCATCGTCGCGCTGTTCCTCTCGGCCTGGCTCGTCGGTGCGCTCGTCTGGCGGGCCGGCCGGCGGTTCGGGAAAGCCTGGTGACCGCCGCCGGGCCGGCGACGCCTCGGCGACGGCCGCCGGAGAGGTCGGCCGCCGCCTGCGCGTTGTAGCGGCGGTAGCCGGAGGCGTCGCGTTCGGGCTCGGCAACAGGACGTGCTCAACGATCCGGGAGCCCTGCGCCGGGAGGTGCGGGATCCGGTTCCGTCTCCGGCCATGACTGGGGCGCGGGGCCGAACGCGCGCCGGGCGGCCCGGACCGCCAGGGCGGCCACGGTGGCGTTGGCGCCCCCGCCGATCACCGCACCGATGCCGAACGGAACCACCCGGCCGAGCACGATGATGCCCTGCTTGGTGCCGTACTTGGTGACGAAGTTCCTGCCCAGGACTCTGTTGATCTGGTGCAGCGTCGCCATGGGGACCTTGCTGACGAGCTGGCGGGCCCAGTGCTGACCGGTGCGCTCGGCGACCTTGCCGACGATGGCGTTGGAACCCGACTGCCCGAGCAGGATCCCCATGACCAGCGTCCGCCGGCGTTCGATCTCGTCCAGCCGGACGCCGTGGACTTCGGCGACCGAGAGCACGAACAGGGTGCTCAGTTCGAGCGAAGAGAAGGCCTCGCCCGCCGACAACGCCAGGGCGACCCCGGTGCCCACGGCGGGCGCGGCCGCGGTCGCCCCGACCGCGGCTCCGGTGCTCGCCAGGGCGCTGAGGTACATCCGCTCCAGGGCGCGCACGACCTCCGCCGGTGTCGCCTCCGGGTTGCGCTGACGAGCGCGGGCGATGTTCTTGCGCACCAGCGGTGTCTGCAGGCCGATGGCCTTGTCCAGCAGCTCGAGGACCGGCTGTCCCGGCCCGCTCGCCGCCGGGACCGGTCGGTCAAGGGCATCAGAGGCCACGGCGAGCTCCTTCGGTCGTCAAGTCGTGGCCCAGTCTCGCACCCGCGCGGTCAGGGCCCCTCCCGGTGCCGACGTCCGCCGTGGCCGGCCCAGAAGCCCCGCTCGTCGTGGCCGCGTGCTCGCTCGCCCTCGTCCTGCCGACGACCCAGTGGGTCACCTTCTCGGAGTACTCAGCACCGAACGCCCGTGGGCAGGATGTCCAGGACCTGGAATCTCATCGCGCGGCTCCGTCCGCTTCGTGGAACACGATCATCGTGCCGCCGGCGGGGCACGTGCCGTCAAGTCGTTCCACCCGCCGGGCATCCTTCCCGCCGAGGTGGTCACGAACCAGAATCGCGCTCATGACGACCCCGCCCGAACAGCGCACGACCGCCGAGCTGCTCCGCGTGGACATCCGGATCGACCTCACCGGCCGAGCCGGCGACGCGGCCCTCGTCGCCGCCCGGCTGGCCACCGCGCTGGACGGCCTGGCGAGCGTCGACGTCACGACTCGGCGCGCGGCCGTCCCGACGAAGGCGGCGCCCCACCTCAGGCTGGTCTCCGACCCGCTCCTGCGCATCGAAACCGGCTCCCGGCGCGCGGTCCTGCTGGGCAGCCCGCTCGTCCTGACCCGGCTGGAGTTCGACCTGCTGCGTTTCCTGCGCGCGCACCCGGACCGGGTCTTCACCCGCGCCGCGCTCAAATCGGCGCTCTGGCCGCGACAGCACGGCGGCGACCGGACGGTCGACGTCCACGTCCGCAAGCTCCGCGCCAAGCTCGCGCCACACCTGGATCCGATCACCACGGTCCGCGGTGTCGGCTACCGCTTCGAGGGCTCGGCGCCGGTGACCCTGGCTTGAACCGCTGCTGGTTCGCCGAACACCACCTCGACCCCGGCGTCGCCGAGCCGCGAACCGAGCCGGCGACCCATCCCGAGGCTCCACAGTGGACAGTTCCGTGCTTACCCTGCCGAGCCGAGTCGTCGCAGTACGTGACATCGAAGTCTCCCTTGGTGATCGATCGCTCGCGGGGAGTATCGGCTTTGGGCTGATCAGACCTGCGGAGCCACCGAATGGGCGATACGTGCTGTCCGCGTTCATTGCTTAACTTTCTTCACCGCGTGGGTTCGGGGGGCCGGAAGTCATCCACGCGGCGAACCATGGGGGTTGATGTTGTCGCACCAGCAGCCGACCGTGCCCGAATTGCTCGGGCACCAGGTTCGGCGCTCACCTTCCGCCTGCGCTGTGCTCGACCGGCGGAGCGGCGGCAGCCTGACCTACGGCGAGCTGTGGCAGCGCGCCGGGGCGCTGGCGGCGGACCTCGCCGCTCGCGGTGTCCGGCCGGGCTCCCTGGTCGCGGTGGCCGCCGGGCCGTCGATCGGCCTGGTCGTGGCGCTGACCGGCGTGCTGCGGGCGGGCGCCGCCTACGTGCCGCTGGACCCGCACGCCCCGGCCGCCCGGGTGGCCGCGATCCTGCGTGACTGCGGCGATCCGCCGGTGGTCGTGGGCGACGGCGGCCGGGCCGACCGCCTGCCCGCCGGGCACCCCGTGCTCGCCGTCCCCGGCGGCCCGGCGGCGCACGACCTCGACCTCCCCCCGGCCGACGACGACGAAGCCGTGGCCTACGTGTCGTTCACCTCCGGGTCGACGGGCGAGCCCAAGGGCGTGATGGTTCCGCACCGGGCGATCGCGCGTCTCGTCGTCTCGCCGAACTACTGCACGGTGGAACCCGGCGACCGGGTGGCCGGCATGGCGAACCCGGCGTTCGACGCGACCACGTTCGAGCTCTGGGGCGCGCTCACCGCGGGCGCCACCGTCGTGGTGCTGCCGACCCCGGCGGAACTGCCCGTCGAGCAGTGGCTCGGCCTGGTCGCCGACACGGGCGTCGACACGATGTTCCTGACCACGTCGATGTTCCACACCATCGCCCGCGAGCGGCCGGACGCGTTCGCGGGGCTGCGCACGCTCGTGGTCGGCGGCGAACAGCTGGATCTCGAGCTCACCCGGCGCGTCCTCGACGCCGGTCCCCCGGGCCGGCTGGTCAACGGCTACGGCCCGACCGAGACCACCACCTTCGCCACCGCCTACCAGTGCACCCCCGAGAGCCTGCGGGACCGGGCCAGGGTTCCGATCGGCTTCGCGTTGCAGCGCACCGAACTGCACGTCCTGGCCGACGACCTGACCCCGGTGGCGCTGGGCGAACAGGGCGAACTCTGCGTCGGCGGGCCCGGGGTGGCCCTCGGCTACCTCGGCCGGCCGGAGCTGACCGCGAGCAAGTTCGTCGCCGACCCGCGCACCGGCAAGACCCTCTACCGCACCGGGGACATCGTGCGGGAGCTGGCGGACGGCGCACTGGAGCTGCTCGGCAGGCGGGACCGCCAGGTCAAGCTGCGCGGCTTCCGCATCGAGCTGGAGGAGATCGAGCACGCGGCGGTCGCCACCCGGCTCGCCGAGCACGTGTTCGTCGAGAAGGTCGGCGACGGCGCGCAGGCCGCCCTGGTCGGGTTCGCGCTCCCGGCGCCGGGCGTCGTCCCGGCGGCCCTGCCCGGCCTGCTGCGCGACCGGCTCACCGAACGGCTGCCCGGGTACATGATCCCGGGCCGGTGGGTGGTGCTCGACGCGGTGCCGCTCGGGCCGACCGGCAAGGCCGACCGCACCGCGATGCTGGCCGCGATCAGTCCACAGCGGACAGCCGGAAACTCCCCCGGGCCGGATCTGGTCGGCGCGGTCGTCGCCGAGGTGCTCGGCGGCGTCGAGGTCGCCGCCACCGACAACTTCCTCGACCTCGGCGGCAATTCGATCCTGGCGGTGCAGGTGGCCTCGCGGCTCGGGGCACGGCTCGCCGCGACGGTCGACCCCGCCGAGCTGCTGCTGGCCGACACGCTGGCGGAGTTCGCCGCCACCTTGCCGGGCACGGCGGTGCGCAGCGCATGACCGCTGAGCTCGTACCGACCGGCGTACCGGTCGCGGCGTTGTCGAGCGCCCAGGAACGGCTGTGGCTGATCGAGCAGTCGGCGCCCGGCTCGCCCCTGTACTCGGTGCCGTTGTTCCTGCGGTGGACCGAACCGCTCGACGTGGCGGCGTTGCGCGTGGCGCTCGACGGGCTGGTCGCGCGGCACGACGTGCTGCGCACCACCTACGAGCGCCGCGGCGACCGGGTGGTGCAGGTCGTCGCGGAGCAGCACGCGATGCCGGTGGAGGTCGTCGACGACCCGCTGTCGCCCGAGGAGGTCCGCCAGGACGCGGTGCGCCGCTGCCGGATCGGGTTCGACCTCGCCCGGACGCCACCCGCCCGGTGCGTCGTGTGGCCTGCGACCGGCACGGTCCTGCTGCTGATCCACCACATCGCGGTGGACGGCTGGTCGCTCGTGCCGCTCTTCGAGGACCTGGCGCAGCTGTACCGCACCGGACGCGCCACGGCGCCGGCGGACGAACTGCGGTACGTCGACTACGCGCAATGGGACCGGCAGGTCTCCGCCGATCCCGTTGTCTGCGAAGAGCTTCGGCGCCGAGCGGACGCGCTGGCCGCGGCACCCGGACCGGCCCGCCTCGGCGGTGCCCGGCCGGTCGCCGCGACCCCGGAAGGCGCCCGGCCGGGCAGGCAGGTCGTCTTCGACCTCGACGCGGAGCTGGTGGCCGCCGCCGAACGGGTGGCGAAACAGACCCGGGGCACCCCGTTCGTGGTGTTCCTGGCCGCGTACCTGGAAACCCTGCGGCGCTGGGCCGAGCGCACCGAGTTCGTCATCGGGACGTTCACGGTCAACCGGCCGCACCCGGCGCTGGAGCGCATGGCCGGCTTCTTCGTCAACACCGTGCCGATGATCTTGCGCTGCCCGGACGGCGGCACGTTCCGCGACCTCGTCGCCGCGAACCGGGCGGAGGCGTTCGCGTCGCTTCGCCACCAGCGGCTGCCGTTCGACCGGCTGGTGGCCGAGGTCGCGGCGCGCGACGCGGGCCGGCGCGGGCTCGCCGACATCGCGTTCGCCCACCAGAACTTCCCCGCGCCGAACATCGACGAGCCACTGTGGACGAGCGAGCTGCTGCCGACCGGCACCGCGAAGGCCGACCTGCTGCTGATCGTCGAGACGACCGCCACCGGCGCCCGCGGCACACTCGAGTTCGCCACCGACCGGTACCCGGAAGAGCTCGGCCCCCGCTTCGTCGCCGACTACCTCGCGGTGCTCGACGCGGTGCTCGCCGACCCCGACCGGCCGCTGGCGGACGTCCGGGTGCCGAACGGACCCCTAGTCACACCGCGCCCTTCGGCCGAGCCGGTGCCCGCGGACCGCGGCGCGCCACCGCCCGCCGACGTGCGGCGCACGGCCGCGAACCTGTTCCGCACTGCCTTGTCCACAGTGGACGGACTGGCGGTGGGACGGATCGGCGACGACGACAACTTCTTCGCCCTCGGCGGCAACTCCCTGCTCGCGATCACCATGCTCGGCAACGCCCAGGTCGCGCCCAGCGAGTTCCTCGCCGACCCCACCGTGACCGGGCTCGCCCGGCTGCTCGCGCGAGAACCGGCGCCCGCGGCCGAGCCCACCACTGACCGGCCGCTCACCTCGGCGCAGGAACGGATGTGGTTGCAGGACCGGATGCCGCACCTGCGCGCGGCCTACCTGGTGCCGTCGATCGTCGAGTTCGGCCCGGGCGTCGACGCCGGCAGGCTCGCCGCCGCGGTCGACCGGGTCCTCGCCCACCACCCGGCGCTGCGGTCGCGGTTCCGCCTCGACCGGGCGGCCAAGCGCGTGGTCCGCGCCGAAGGCTCCCCGGCCCGCGCCACCGTCACCGACATCACCGGCTGGCCAGACGACAAGCTCGCCGACCACGTCACGACCGTGTGCTGGACGCCGTTCGCACTGGCCGACCAGGCGCCCGCACGGGCGGAACTCCTCGTGGCCGACGACCGGTGCGTGCTCGTGTTCTGCGCGCACCACCTCGTGCTCGACGGCGCGTCCCGCCAGGTCGTGTTCGACCAGATCGGCGCCGCCTACCGCGGCGACCCGCTGCCCGCCGCGGACGCGCCCGCGCCACCCCCACCACCGGCCGGCGCGGCGGAGCTGATCACCGCGCTCGCCGGGGCGCCCACCGACATCGCCCTGCCGCACGACCGGTCGCGCGGCGCCCGGCAGTCGATCGAGGCGGACTCGGTCCGGCGCCGCCTCGGCCCGGCCCGTACCGCGCTGCTGCACAAGGCCGCCGCCGACGCCGGGTGCAGCCTGTTCCTCGCCACGGCCGCGCTGGTCGCCGGCACGCTCGCCCGGCACACCGCGCAACGCGACTTCGTGTTCGTGTTCCCGTGGTCGCAGCGGCCGGGCACGGCCACGGACGTCGTCGGGATGTTCGTCAACACCGTGCCGATCCGGGTGGACCTGACCGGCGCGCGCACCTGGCGGGACGCGCTGGAGCGGGCGGCGGCCGCGGGTGCCCTCGGGTACCGGAGTGCCGACGTGCCGTTCGACGAGGTCGCGGCGGCCCTGCACCCGGCACGCGACCTCGGCAGGCCACCGGTCACCCCGGTGTACGTGGACGCCACCGACACCACGCCCCGCCCGCCGGACCTCGGCGTCGCGGCCCGGCTGTGGCCGCTGCCCGCGCTGAAAGCCAAGTACGAAATGGAGTTCGCCGCCGTCGACAGCGGTGACGGGCTCGAGTTCGACCTGACCTACCTGACGGGTCTGTTCGACGCGGCCACCGCCGGCGCGGTGGCCGACACCCTGCTGGCCTGCGCCACCGCGCTGGCCGACGACCCCCGATCGCCACTGGCCGAGGAGACGCCATGAACCACCCGGACCCCGCTCCCCGGCCCGAACTGGTCACGCTGGTGCGCCAGGCGTGGGCCGAGGTCCTCGACACCGACGAGGACGCCGTGCCGCTGGAGACCGGCTTCTTCGAGGCGGGCGGCAACTCCATGCTCCTGGTGCTGCTCGGCGACGTGCTGGGCGACACCACGGGCACCTCGCTGGACCCCGTGGAGCTGTTCCAGCACAGCACGGTGCGGGCGCAGGCCGGGCTGCTGGCCGAGGTGGGTGCCCGGCCGCATGCCTGACCCGATCCAGCCCGCCGCTCGGACGTTGTACCAGTGGTTCGCGGCGTCGGTCGCGCGCGTGCCCGACGCGGTCGCCGTCGAGGTGGACGGCGCCGCCGTGACCTACCGCGAACTCGACGACCTGTCCGCGCGGCTGGCCGCCCACATCGCCGCCGAGTGCGGCGCACTCCCCCGCCGGGTCGGCCTGCTCGCCTCCCGCAGCCTGCTCGCGTTCGCCGGGTACCTGGCGGCGACCCGGCTCGGCGCGACGGTGGTGCCGCTGAACGCCGGGCATCCCGTCGAACGCAACCGGGCCGTGTGCCGTGCGGCGCGGCCGGACCTGCTGCTCGCCGACGCGGGTGGCGCCGCGCAGGCGGGCGAGCTGGCCGGGCTGGCGGCAAACGCTGTAGTCGAACCGTCTCTTGTGGACCTTCCGGCGGCCCGGCCGCCGGAAGCGCGCCCCGACCCGGACGCGGTCGCCTACATCCTCTTCACCTCCGGCTCCACCGGCCGGCCGAAGGGGGTGCCGGTGCGCCACCGCAACGTCGACGCGTTCCTCGCGCACAACGTGTCCCGGTTCGCGGTCGAGCCCGGCTGCCGGCTGTCGCACACCTTCGACCTGACCTTCGACCTCGCGGTGTTCGACCTGTTCGTCAGCTGGGCGGGCGGCGCGACCCTGGTGTGCCCGGGCCGCACGGAACTGACCCAGCCGGTGCGCTACCTCGCCGAGCGCGAACTCACCCACTGGTTCTCCGTGCCCGCCGCGATCACCGTCGCCGCCGGACTGGGCACGCTGACCACCGGCGTGCCGACCGCATTGCGCTACAGCATCTTCTGCGGTGAGCAGTTCACCCTCGGCCAGGCGCGGGCCTGGCACGCGGTCGCGCCCCGGTCGGCCATCGTCAACGCGTACGGCCCGACCGAGCTCACGATCGCGTGCGCGGACTACCAGCTGCCCGCCGACCCGGCGGACTGGCCGAGCACGGGCAACGACACCGTCCCCATCGGAGCGCCGTACCCGCACCTGGACGCCGTCCTGCTCGACGCCGACGGCCGCCCCGCGGCCGAAGGCGAGCTGTGCGTGCGTGGCCCGCAGCGCTTCGACGGCTACCTCGACCCGGCCGACGACACCGGCCGGTTCACCGAGGGGCGGCACTACCGCACCGGCGACGTCGTGCGCCGCGAGGGCGGCCAATGGGTGCACGTCGGGCGGCTCGACCAGCAGGTCCAGGTCAACGGCTACCGGGTCGAGCTCGGTGAGGTGGAGGCCGCGTTGCGGCGCACGGACGGGATCGGCGCCGCCGTGGTGGTCGCCACCGCGCACGACGGGCGGACCGAGCTCGCCGCCTTCTACACCGGTGACCTGCCCGCGGCGCGGGTGCGGCGGGAACTGCGCCGCACGCTGCCCGTGTACATGGTGCCGCGCCGGCTGACGCCGCTGCCGAGCATCCCGCTCAACGCCAACGGCAAGGCGGACCGGCCCCGGCTGCGTGCCATGGCCGCCACTGTGGCCCGCTGACCCGCTGAACGACGAAGGAAACCATGCAGCGAAGCGATCGCGACATCGCCGTCATCGGCATCGCCTGCCGCTACCCGGCGGCGGACGGCCCCGACCAGTTCTGGGCCACGGTCACCTCCGGCACCGACGTGGTCCGGTCGTTCACCGACGACGAACTGCTCGCCGACGGCGCCGACCCGGCGAGCATCGCCGACCCCGGCTACGTCCGGTCGGGCGTCGTACTCGACGGGATCGCCGAGTTCGACGCGGAATTCTTCGGCATGTCCCGCCGCGAGGCCGAGGTGCTCGACCCCCAGCACCGGCTGTTCCTCGAATGCTGCTGGCACGCCATGGAAGACGCCGGGCAGGCACCCGGTTCCGCGGGCCGCCGGGCCGGGGTGTTCGCCGGGGCACGCTCCAGCGTCTACCTGACGGAGAACCTGTCGTCCGCGCCGGAGCTGCTGCGCGCCGTCGGCGACTACCAGGTGGCGTTGTCGACCGACAAGGACTACCTGGCCGGACGGGTCGCGTACAAGCTGGACCTGCGCGGGCCCGCCGTCTCCGTGAACACGGCGTGCTCCACCTCGCTGGTGGCGGTGCACATGGCGAAGCAGAGCCTGCTGCTCGGCGAATGCGACGTGGCGCTGGCCGGCGGGGCCGCGATCGAGCCCGCACAGCGGCGCGGCTACTCCTACGTCGAGGGCGGCACGTTGTCTCCGGACGGGCACTGCCGCCCGTTCGACCGGAACGCCCGGGGCACGATCGCGGCCAGCGGGGTCGGCGTCGTGGTGCTCAAGCGGCTGGCCGACGCGCTGCGCGACGGCGACCCGGTGCGCGCGGTGATCCGGGGTTCGGCGATCAACAACGACGGCGCCGCCAAGGTCGGGTTCACCGCGCCGGGCGTGGACGGGCAGGTCGACGTGATCACCCGGGCGCTGGCCGATGCCGGGGTGCCGCCCCGGTCGATCGGCTACGTCGAGGCGCACGGCACCGGCACCCCGCTCGGCGACCCGATCGAGGTGTCCGCGCTGACCAAGGCGTTCCGCGCCGGCACCGAGGACACCGGGTTCTGCGTGCTCGGCTCGGTCAAGGGCACCTTCGGCCACGCCGACGCGGCGGCCGGCGTCGCCGGGTTGATCAAGGCCGTACTCGCGTTGCAGCACGGGATCCTGCCCGGCAACCCCAACCTGGCCGAACCCAGCCCCCGGATCCGCCTGGCGAAGAGCCCGTTCCGGCTCAACACGTCCACAGTGGACTGGACGGCGGACGGCGGCCCGCGCCGCGCGGGCGTCAGCTCGTTCGGCATGGGCGGCACCAACGCCCACGTGATCCTGGAAGAAGCGCCGCCACGGCCGCCGGACGCGGACCGCACCGGGCCCGCGCTGCTGGCCTTGTCCGCCGCGACGCCCCGCGCGCTGACCGACCTGGCGGAGTCCCTAGTAACCCACCTGGAGCGGCACCCGGGTGACCTCGCCGGGATCGAGGCGACCCTGCACCGCGGCCGCGCCCGGCTCACCCACCGGCGGGTCGTCACCGGCGCCGGCCCCGCGGAACTCGTCGCCGCGCTGCGCGAACCCGCACCCCCGGTCGAGGGCACCGACCGGCCGGTCGCGTTCGTGTTCCCCGGTCAGGGCAGCCAGTACGCCGGGATGGGCGCCGGGCTGTACCGCGACGAACCGGTGTTCCGGGACGTGGTGGACGAGTGCGCGGCCGCGCTGCGCCCGCACCTCGGGCTCGACCTGCGGGACGTGCTGCACGGCAGTGAAAGCGCGGACGGCGGCGCGCTCGACCGGACCGCGCTGACCCAGCCGGCGTTGTTCGTCACCGAGTACGCGCTCGCCCGCACGCTGCTGGACCGCGGCCTCACCCCGGCCGCCATGGCCGGGCACAGCATCGGCGAGTACGTGGCCGCGTGCCTGGCCGGGGTGTTCACGCTGCCGGACGCGCTGGGCCTGGTCGCGACGCGCGGCCGGCTCGTGCAGTCGCTCCCGCCCGGCGCGATGCTCGCGGTCGAGCTCGCGGAGAAGGACGCCATCGAGCTGCTCCGGCCCGACGTGGCGATCGCCGCGGTCAACGGGCCGCGGTCCTGCGTGCTCTCCGGCCCGCCGTCGGCCGTGCGGGAGATCGAGGCGGACCTGCGCGCGCGAGACGTCGCCTGCCGCGTGCTGCGCACCTCCCACGCGTTCCACTCGGGGATGCTCGACCCGGTGCTCGCCGAGTTCACCGAGGCGGTCGCGGCGGTCCCGCTCGCCGAACCGGGCCTGCGCTACCTGTCCAACGTCACCGGCACCTGGGTGACCGCGAAGCAGGCCACCGACCCGCACTACTGGGCGAGGCATCTGCGCGAACCGGTGCGGTTCGCCGACTCCGCGGCCGAGCTCGCGCGCGCCGGGCTGGTGGTGGCCGAGACGGGGCCGGGGCACACGCTGACGACGTTGGTGCGGCGCGGCGAGGGCACGGCCGTGCCCCTGATGCGGCGAGCCGCCGACGCGACCGGCGACCTGCCGGCACTGCTTTCCGGCGTCGGCCGGGTGTGGGCGCACGGCGGGCGGGTGGACCTCGCCCGGTTCACCGGCAGCGACCGGCACCCGATGGTGTCCCTGCCCGGCTACCCGTTCCAGCGGCAGCGCTACTGGATCGAGGCAGGCCGCTCACACTCCACAGTGGACATCAAGCCGGCGGCCGGGGAGACGCTCACCGACGACCAGGCGCGCATCGCGGCGGTCTGGACCGAGTTGCTGGGCGTCGACGACATCGGCCCCGGCGACGACTTCTTCGGCCTCGGCGGCGATTCCCTGCTCGCGACCCGGCTCGTCGCCCGGCTGAGCAGCCGGTTCGGGCTCACGGTCCCGCTCGACGCCGTGTTCGCCACGCCCACCCTGCGCGGCCTGACCGACGCGGCGACCAAGACCAGGACCACGGCCGGCCCCGCCGCGGAACCGGTGCCCGTGCGGCCGTCGGAGCTGCCCGCCACGGCCGTGCAGCGGCGCATGTGGTTCCTCGACCACGCCCACGACCACCCGGCCGCGTACGTCATCGCGACCGCGGCGGAGCTGCGCGGACCGCTGGACGTGGCCGCCCTGCGCACCGCGCTCGCCGAGGTCGTCGCCCGGCACGAGTCGTTGCGCACTGTCTTCTCCGCGCCCGAAGGCCGGCCACTGCAGGTGATCCGGGCCGAGGTCCCGGTGGCGCTGCCGGTGACCGAGGCGCACCCGGCCGACCTCGACGACCTCCTCCAGGCCGCCGCACGCACGCCGTTCGACCTGGCCGAAGGCCCGCTCTTCCGGTTCTCCCTGTTCCGGCTCGCCGCCGAGCACCACGTGCTGGGCCTCTGCGTGCACCACATCGTCGCCGACAGCTGGTCGTTCGGCGTGCTGTTCGACGAGCTCGGCGCGTGCTACCGCGCGCTGCGCGCGGGAGAACCGTCGCCGCTGACCAGCCCCGCGGTGCAGTACGCCGACGTGGTCACCGACGTGATTGCCGAGGCCGACCTCGCGTACTGGCGGGAAAACCTCGCCGGGGCCACCGGCACCGTCGACCTGCCGACCACCGGGCCGCGCCCGCCCGTGCAGACCTTCGACGGCCGGCTGGCCCGCCGGGTGCTCGGCGCCGACCTGACCGGACGCGTCAACGCCGTGGCCCGTGACCACGACGCGACGCTCTACATGGTGCTGCTCGCCGCGTTGCAGGCGTTGCTGCACCGCTACAGCGGCCAGCAGGACATCTGCGTCGGCTCGCCGGTCGCGGGGCGCACCAAGGCCGACCAGGAACGGGTGGTCGGCTGCCTGCTCAACACGCTGGTGCTGCGCACTTCGCTGGACCGCGAGCTGTCGTTCGCCGACCTGCTGACCCGGGTGCGGAGCACCGCGCTGGGTGCGTTCGCCCACCAGGGCGCACCGTTCCAGCAGGTGGTCGAGGCGCTGAAGCTGCCGAAGGACCCCAGCCGCAACCCGCTGTTCCAGGTGATGTTCAACCTGCTGAACACCCGGGGCGCCGACCTGGCGCTCGACGGGCTCACCGTGGCCGAACACCCCGTGCACCCCGGCGGCGCACAGGTCGACCTCGGGCTCACCGTGCACCAGCGCGACGGCGCACTGGTCTGCGAACTGGAGTACAACACCGACCTGTTCGACGCGGCCGCCGCCGAGCGGACCCTCGGGCACTTCGAACAGCTGCTGCACGCGGTCACCGCCGACCCCGGTACCGCCATCGGCGCCGCGCCGCTGCTCACTCCGGCCGAACAGGCCCAGCTCGCCGAGTGGTCCGGCACCGGCACTCCCGTGGCACCGCCGTCCGGCGGCATCCACGACCTCGTCGCGGCGCAGGCGGCCCGCACCCCGGACGCTCCCGCGGTCACGTTCGGCGGCACTTCCCTGACCTATCAGGAACTCCTCACCCGCGCCGACGCGCTCGCGGCCCGGTTGCGTGACCACGGCGTCGGGCCGGACACCCTGGTCGCCGTCGCCGTGGAACGCGCCGAGCTGCTGCCGGTGGCGCTCCTCGCGGTGTTGCGGGCGGGCGGTGCGTACGTGCCGCTCGACGCGGCCTACCCGCGGCAGCGCCAGCAGTTCATCCTCGACGACTCCGGTGCCGCCGTGCTACTCACCGAACGCGCCCTCGCCGACCGCTACGCCGGGCAGGACCTGACCGTGCTGCTCGCCGACGAGCCGGCCGGGCCCCAGCCCGCGGCCACGGCCGGAACCGCGGCCTCGCCGCACGACCTGGCCTACGTCCTGTACACCTCCGGTTCCACCGGGCGGCCCAAGGGCGTGCGGGTCGAGCACGGCTCGGTGGTCAACTTCCTGCGGGGCATGCGCGAGCGGCTCGGCACCGGCCCGGCCGACACCCTGGTCGCGGTCACCACCTACGCCTTCGACATCTCGGTGCTGGAGCTCTTCCTGCCGCTGATCAGCGGCGGGCGCGTGGTGCTCGCGAGCCGGGACGTCGCGCACGACCCGGCCGACCTCGCCGCGTTGCTGGAGCGGGAGAACGCCACGGTCATGCAGGCGACCCCGGCCACGTGGCAGCTGCTGGTGACCGACGGCTGGACCGGCCGGCCCGGCCTGACCGCGTTGTGCGGTGGTGAAGCGCTGCCGGTCGCCCTCGCCGAGCAGCTGACCGGGCGGGTCCGGGTGCTGCACAACATGTACGGCCCGACCGAGGCGACCATCTGGGCCACCGCCGCCGAGGTGGTCCCCGGCGTGCCGATCACCATCGGCAGGCCGTTGCCGGGCGTCACCGCGCACCTGCTCGACCCGGGCGGGCAGCCCGTGCCGGTCGGCGTGCCCGGCGAACTGCACCTCGGCGGTGCCTGTCTCGCCCGCGACTACCTGGGCCGCCCCGAGATCACGGCCGAGCGGTTCGTGCCCGACCCGTTCGCCGCCGACCCGGACGCGCGCCTGTACAAGACCGGCGACCTCGCCCGCCACCGCGCGGACGGCACCCTCGAGTTCCTCGGCCGCAACGACACCCAGGTGAAGGTCCGCGGCCACCGCATCGAACTCGGGGAGATCGAGACGGTGCTCGGCCGGCACGACGCGGTTCGCGACGCCGTGGCCGTGGTCCGCGAGGACGGCGGCGACAAGGCGATCGTGGGCTACGTGACGCTGCACGACGGCGCCGCGGCGCCCAGCACCACCGACTGGCGCGCGCACCTGCGCACCGTGCTCCCCGACTACATGCTGCCGTCGGCGTTCGTCGTGCTCGAAGCGTTCCCGTTGACCCCCAACGGGAAGGTCGACCGCACCGCGCTGCCCGCGCCGCGGCGCACGGTGGCCGAGACCCGGACGGCACCGCGCACCGCGTTCGAGGCGGACCTCGCCACGCGCTGGTGCGAGCTGCTCGGGTTGCCGGGCATCGGCATCGACGACGACTTCTTCGCGATGGGCGGCGACTCGTTCAAGGCGGTGCGCGCGGTGCGGGACCTCGGCGTCCCCGCGACCGTGATGGACCTCTTCACCCACCCGACCATCCGGCAGTTCGCCGAGCACGTCGCCGGGCCCGGCACCGGCACCACCACCGAGCAGAAGCTGCTGCTGCGGCTCACCCCGGCGCGGCCTGCCACGGTGAACCTGGTCTGCGTGCCGCTGGCCGCGGGCGGTGCCCTCACCTACCGGGAGCTGGCCGCCGCGGTCCCGGACCACATCGCGCTCTACGCCATCCAGCCGCCGGGCCACGACGTCAGCAACCCCGGCGAGCCCGCACTGGGCTTCGACGAGCTCGTCGAGCGGTGCGCCGCCGAGGTCGAGGCGCTGGCCGGTCCCGTCGTCCTCTATGGACACTGCATGGGCGGGGCGCAGACCATCGCACTCGCCCGCAAGCTCGAAGACGACGGAGCCGATCTGCTGCGGGTCGTGATCGGCGGGCACTTCCCCGCGCCGCGGATGCCCGGCCGGTTCTCCCGGACGCTGCGCGCGATGATGCCGTTGCGGCGCACGACGTCCAAGCGCCGCGCGCTGGAGTTCCTGCGCGCCACCGGGTTGTTCAACGAGGTGACGGACGCCGCCGAGCAGGACTTCCTGATGCGGATCTTCCTCGACGACACCCAGCAGGGCGAGGACTTCTACACCGACGCCTTCCACGGCGACGGGTTCCGCAAGCTGGCCGCGCCGGTCGTGTGCGTGGTCGGCGACGGCGACCGGGTCACCGAGCTGTACCAGGAGCGGGTGGCCGAGTGGACGCACTTCTCCGATGCGGTCTCCCTGCACGTGATCCCGCGGGCCGGGCACTACTTCCACAAGCACCAGGCCGGCCAGCTGGCGTCGTTCATCGTCGCCGGGGAAGGCGCGCCGGTGACCCCGCCACCGCCCGCGGACATGCGCGCGTTCCTGCTGGTCGCGCTCGGGCAGCTGGTGTCGCTGATCGGGTCGGGGCTCACGACGTTCACCCTCGGCGTGTTCGTGTACCAGCGCACCGGGTCGGTGTCGCTCTTCGGGTTGATCAGCGTGCTGACGTTGCTGCCCGCGGTGGCGCTCGCCCCGGTCACCGGCGCGATCGCCGACCGGTGGGACCGGCGCAAGATCATGCTCGGCGCGGACGCGTTGTCCGCGGTCAGCTCGATCGGCCTGGTCACGTTGCTGTGGACCGGATCGCTGCAGCTGTGGCAGGTGTACCCGCTGGTGGGGCTGGGGGCGATCGCGGTCGCGTTCCAGCAACCCGCGTACCGCGCCGCGGTGACGCAGCTGGTGCCCAAGCGCTACTACGGCCGGGCGAACGGCCTGGCGCAGCTCGGCAGCGCGGCGGGCACGGTGCTCGCACCGCTGCTCGGCGGCGGTCTCGCGGTGTTGGTCGGCCTGACCGGTGTCGTGGTGATCGACGTGGTGACGTTCGGGTTCGCGTTGCTGACGCTGGTGCTCGTGCGGTTCCCGGACCGGATGTTCAACCGGCTCGAGGAGCCGTTCACCCGCGAGCTGACCGGCGGCTGGCGCTACCTCGTGCGGCGGCCGGGGCTGCTGGCGATCATCCTCGCCACGACCGCGCTCAACTTCACCCTGGCGATGGTCGAGGTGATCGCCACGCCGCTGACGCTGTCGATGGGCGCCGTGTCGACCCTGGGCCTGGTGATGGCCGCCGGTGGCCTCGGACTGCTCGGCGGCAGCGTGCTGACCAGCCTGTGGGGCGGGTTCCGGCGGCGCACCACCGGCATCCTCGGGTCGTTCGCGGTGATCGGCGCGTTCATGGTCGTGCTGGGCCTGGTGCCGAACCCGGTGTTCCCGGCCGTGGGCCTGTTCGGCATCGGCCTCGCGTCCGCGGTGCTCAACGCGCACTGGGGGTCGATCGTGCAGGCGAAGGTGGGCCTGGAGCTGCAGGGCCGGGTGTTCGCCGCCAACCTGATGGTCAGCTGGCTGATGGTGCCCGCCGGGTTCGCGCTCGCCGGCCCGCTGACCGACGGGGTGTTCGAGCCGCTCGCCGCCGCCGCGGGGATGCCGGGGCGGGGCATGGGCTGGCTGGCGGTGGGGGCGGGCATCGTGTCGCTGGCCTTGGCGGCGGGCGCGTGGCGGTACCGGCGCCTGCGGCTGCTGGAGGACGAACTGCCCGACGCCATCCCCGATCCGGTCGTGCTGAAGGACAAGGACGCCATCCAGGCGAAGGCGACCGCCTGACCCGTCGGAGCTCGAAGACGGCCGCGCACCCGAAGCTCACGACCGAGTGCCGGACGCGGCTGCGACAGTTCGCTGCGGCGCAACAGGTTACTCCCGAAGCGCCACCAGCCGAGCCCGCACGCCCGCCCCGGGGCTGACCTCGCGGGTCACGCCAGTATCCGCAGCGCGGCCTCGTCCTGCCTCGCGTGCAAGCCGGTCCAGTCCGCGACCAGAGCCGGGTCCTCGGCCAGGACCTGGCGCTGCATCTCGGTCAGCCGGTCGTAGGCCGGCGCGAGGTAGCCGGTGCGGTCCTTGCACCGAAGATCCGCGCGCGTGACCGGGTCGGCGGCGAAGTCGACACCCGCGGGCAGTGACCTGAGCAGGCTGCGTGGGTCCTCCGCGGCGATGCCCGCCTCCCGCATGCACTGCTGCCAGCGTTGGTTGAGGACGCGGAACTGCGCATCGGTGTCAAGCCGGTCCCGCGCCCGGCGTTCGGCCTCGAAGAACAGGATGTGCAGCTGCATCCACCGCACCCGGCCATCCCCCAGCAGGCGCCGCTCCGCGTCGGCCAGGCAGCCGTCCTGCGGCGCCGACACACTCAGCGTCTTGCCGCGTGCGGAGACGGTCCGCTTCGGATCCCCGTACAACGCCCGGCTGTACCCCTGCGGGTTCTCCACCGGCTGCTCCTGCGCCGAAGCAGCCGGTGGCCGCTCGGACGACTCCAGGCCGAACGGGCGGGGGCTGTCCGGCGCGTCGGCCGCGTCGGCGATCGGTGCCGCCCGGTAGGCGAACCCGGCGGCCGCCATGCACGCGGTGATCAGCTTCCGCTGCGCCGCGGCGATCCGCTCGTCCGACGGCGTCAGGGTGTAGACGAGGGCGTAGATCGGCGGACGGCTGTGCGCGACCGGCTGTGCCGCCGGGGCCGGGGGCGGCGCCGGTGCCGGGATCGACGCCGCCGCGACGCCCACCCCGGTGAGGATCAGCGCCACGCCGAGCAGGCCCGCCCGGCGGTGGCCCCGCCGGAGTACGGCGGGGCCTTCGGAAACGACCCGGTTCAGAAGCACGAGATCGGAGTGGTCGGGCGCAGCCGCAGCGAACTGGCTTCGTCGCGCTGTCCGGCGTGGTTTCCGGCGATGCCGTCGGTGGTGAGCTGGGTGTACTCCACCGCGTGGCCGGGGTTGACGCAGAAGACCAGACCGCCGCCGTAGTTGATGTCGTAGTAGTAGTGGCTCTCGTAGCCTCCGGTACTGGAGTTGCTCGCCGACCAGACGTTGTCGTTGACGTTGGAGCCGTTGGTGAAATAGTCGTCGGTGAAGTTGGTGTCGCTGTTGAAGTAGCTGTGTTGCGCACTCCCCAGCGACGTGATGAACACGCAGTGGTAGCCGGCGGCGCAGTACGGGCCTGCGTTCGCGGGTGCGGCCGCGACCAGGCTCGCCGCGGCCGTCGCTCCCACCAAGCCCAAACCGATGGCGGCGCGCCTGAACATGTTGCCGTGCATGGTTTCCCCTTCCTCGGACGTGGCCGGTGTCTCGCTTGTCCAGGCTTCTCTCCCGCGACGACCGCGGTCAAGGCGATTGCGTCGTGGGTGAAACCCCCAGCTAGGACGCTTACCGTCGGGCTGGATCCGCGGAGCCGGGCATGGACGGGTTTCCCGCGTTCTGGGCCAACCGGGTGTCCCCGACTTGCTCCCATCGGTTGGTACCGCGCGAAACACGCACGCCGATCTGTTCGTTGGTGGTTCAGTGACTCCTGACGATGGACATCGCACCTGCAGGCGACGACCGCACGTCCGGCAGGTGCCGCCCGGTCCGGGGGGACACGTGCCGCAGATGCGCCTTCACTTCACCGACACCCTGCGACACCGTGGATTTCGCGGGCTACCGGCGCCACGGGAGTGGCCTGCCGGCGGAGGACTCCAGCCACCGGTTCGCAACGAAACGCGCCTCCGCTCTTCCGGCTCCGCGCGGAAAGGAAGAGCGCATCGTGCTTGGGGAGACACTTATGCTGCGCATCCATTTCACCGTCGCCGACCTCGCCGCGACGCGCGTCGCGTCGGCGCCGGAACCGTTGTGGGAAGCGGTGTTGGGACTGCAGCTGCTGCAGAACCGGAACGGCGCCGCGGTGTTCGCCCGCTGGCGCCGGCACGCGGCCGGGCAGCTGACCCCGCACGACCGGATGTTGCTCACGCTCGCCGCCGACGCGGCGTACTTCCCGGATTTCCTGACCCCCGAACTGGCCGGTGCGCCGGCCGAGCTGGGCCTCGAAACGATCGAGGCGACCTCTCGGGCGCGGTTGCGTGCCGAGCTGACGAAACTCTCGGAAGTCCGGACGCTGCCGTCGTGGACGCGGTTGCTCGCGGACGGCGACGGCGAGACGGTTTCGGCACTCGGTACCGCGTTGCGCGCCTTTCTCGCCAAGAACCTGGATCCGTTCCGATCGACACTGGAAGCGCACTTTTCCGCCGACCGGGCCCACCGGTTGCGCGCTTTCGCCGAAGGCGGGTGCGCCGCACTGCTGTCCAGTTTCCGGCCGATGATGCGCTGGCACCCACCGGTCCTCGAAACCGAGTATCCCGTCCACCGGGAACTGCACCTCGGCGGCCGCGGCTTGACGCTGATCCCCGCGTTCTTCTGCTGGGAAAGACCGGTGGCGCTCGCCGACCCGCGGCTGAAGCCGGTGCTCGTCTACCCCGTCGACCACACGCACGCGCTGCCGGCGGACGCCCCCGCGGCCCTCGGCCCGCTGCTCGGCAAGACCCGCGCCGACGTGCTGCGGTCGGTCCACGAAGGCTGCACCACCAGCGAACTCGCGCGCCGGGCCCGGACCTCCGTGACGTCGGCGAGCCAGCACGCCGCCGTGCTGCGGAAGGCCGGTCTCGTCACGACCCGGCGGCACGGCGGCTCGGTGCTGCACAGCCTGACGCCGCTCGGCTCGGCGCTCGCGCTCGGCGGCGCGTCCACTCCGTCGCCCTTCCGCGACGCTCGCTGCTGGTCCGCGGACAAGCTGCCGGCGTGGCCGGCGTACGAGCGCGACTTCGGCCGGTAGCAGCATGCCCCACACTGCCCCTGGTGGGCCGGCAAGCCCGACAATGTCCGCAGAAGGTCGACACGAGATCTACGGAGGCACCGATGAAGGCCATCGTCGTGACGGATCAGGCCGCGGAAGCAGCCGGAATCACCCTCATGGAGCGGCCTGAGCCGACACCGGCGATCAACGACGTCGTCGTCGAAGTCCGTGCGTCGGGCTTCGTCCCGGCCGAGTGGGAGTGGCCCTCGACCTGGGTCGATCGTTCCGGCCACGACCGAGTCCCGGCGATCATCGGCCACGAGTTCGCCGGCGTGGTCACGGCCCTCGGCTACGGCACCACAGGACTCTCGCTGGGACAGCGGGTGTTCGGGATCACCGATTGGCACCGCGACGGAACCCTGGCCGAGTACGCGGCCGTGGAGGCACGCAACCTCGCACCACTGCCGGGGAACGTCGACTTCACGGTGGGGGCGAGCCTGCCGATCTCCGGCCTGACCGCGTGGCAGGGCCTGTTCCAGCACGGCCGCCTCCAGGCGGGCCAGAGCGTCCTCGCCCACGGCGCCGCCGGCGCGGTCGGGTCCGTGGTGACGCAGCTCGCCCGGGAGTCCGGCGCCTACGTCATCGGTACCGGCCGGGCGGCGGACCGCCAGGCGGCGCTCGACTTCGGCGCGAACGAATTCCTCGACCTCGACCACGACGATCTCGGCGACATCGGCGGAGTCGACCTGGTCTTCGACGTCATCGGCGGTGACATCCAACGACGCTCGGCGAGCATCATCCGGCCCGGCGGGACACTGGTGTCGGTGGTCGGGCCCGCCGAGGCTCGCCCGGCCGACGGCCTCGCGATCGACTTCGTCGTCGAGTCCGTTCCGAGCCAGCTGGCCGAGATCGCCGACCGCGTGCGCGACGGCCGCCTTCGCCCGCACATCGGCACGGTCGCGCCCCTCGACGACGCCGTTCCCGCGCTCAACCCGACCCAGCGGCGCAAGGGCAAGACCGTCGTCCTCGTACGCCCCTGAGCGCGGGATCGCCGGACTGCGGGAAGGCGTGCAGCAGCCGGGTAACTGACGGTGCCGGATCGCCGTCCCCGGCTACGCGTCGTCCCAGATCTTCATCGCCTCCGGCTCGGGCGCGAAGTGGTTCCGGATGTCCTTCGTGGCCAATATCGGCAGCAAACTCAGCAGCACGAGTCCCTGCACGCCCTGGATGACGCGGTACCAGACCGGGAACTGGGAGATGACGATCAGGTAGGCGAGCGCACCCGCGCCGATGATCGCGACGGCCAGGAGCCGGTAGTAAGTGCGTCGCAGGCCGAGTTTCAGCCGGGAGACGAAACGGACGTAAACGACCGAGACGACCAGGATCGACAGCGGCCGGATCCAGAGCGTGCCCTCCAGCACACCACGCGTGGCCGCCTCCCGGCCCGGTAGGACCTTCCCGGCCTCGACCAGGTGCTGAACCTGGTAATCGAGGACGGAACTCTTGAACACGAAGGTCAGTACCGTGAGCAGGACGCTGATCCCCACGTTGACGTACAGCAGGACGACGATCGGTCTGAGCGTGCGCTCGACGGTGGTCATGGAACTCCCCCTCTTGCGGTTTCCGGGAGGATATCGGGAACCGCTCAGAGCGCGTGCCTTCGGCGGAATCGCGGCCGGGCTCGCCGAATATTGATGACGATCACGCGCTCAAACCTCAAGATCACCTCCGCTCGGTCCCCCTTCCGCACCGGCCGCGTGCGGGCCTGCCCAAGGGATGCCGGTGCCCGGTTCGGCGGTGCGCGCGTCCCACTGGTCCGGTGGATGGCGCCAGACCTCGTTCGCGGCCTCATGGACGGCGTCGAGGGGGCCGCCCTCGTCGGGATCGAGGCCGGTTTCGAACCACTGGACGAGAAAATCGCCGAGGCTCCGGGCCTGGAGCACGACCACCGGCGGGTCGTGCGCGATGAACAGGACCTCGGCGGGGCGACCGTCGCGGACGTCGACGATCCAGTGGTTGCCGAACCCGTCGGTGGCGACCGGCAGGCCGTCGGGCGCGATGCCGGTCAGGTCCACTCCGAACGCGTCCTCGGCGAAACACAGTTCTTCCCCCGACAGTTCCACCCGGACGATCTCCGTGCCGAACACCGGATGGACGGTGTCCGACCGTTCCACGACGCACTCCGCTGTCTGCGCCGCGTAATGCGCGACGATCGCGTCCACGCCGGCATCGGCGCTCGGACGATCGGGCAGCTTCTTCGGCGCGGCGCGGCGTTTCGGCTTGCCGACCTCCTCGATGGACGCCGCATAAGGGCGGACCCCGGCCGTGCGGTCCCATCGGAACACCTGGTCGGAAAGCCGGCCGGTGGCCGGGTCCGGCAGCAGCACCAGTTGGTCGGCCATCGAGTAGTCGTGCGCGATGGACACCGCGTCGCCGGGGAAGCCCGCTTGGCGCCGGGCGAGGCGGGTCAGGTGGGCGATGTCCTCGGCGGTCCGCTTCATCGCCCGGCGGTCGGAGGAGTCCCGGACCGGATGCAGCCGCCACTCCCCGAGCCGGCCGCCGTTCCGCCGCAGCAGCGTGGCCCGCAGCGCCGGCGGCAGAGCTTGGCCGAGAACCTGTTCCAGCGCCGCCACGTACTCTTCACGCACCGGTCCGGCCGAACCGTCTCCTGGCGTGCGCCCGGCACCATTCGGAAAAGACATCGGGGATACTTACCACCTCACCCCGCATGGGTACGCCGCTCCCCTCTCCTCAGGTGCGGCGGGCGGCCCAGACGGAACGCTTGGTGCGGACCGCGAGGTCGCCACGCCGCAGGAGGCTGTGCGGACTGTCGATGTCGAGCAGTCGGTCGAGCGCGGCGAGGTCTGCGGTGTCGAGTTCGGCTGCGACCGCGCCGCGAGCGCGTTGCAGCACGCCGAAGGCGTACTGGCCGATCGCCGTGTTGCCGGCGCCCTTGATGTCCACGTCGGCGATGAGCTCGTCCTCCACCACGAACCCGGCGGCCGTGAGCATCGGTCCCCAGTCCGCGCCGCGGTGGGGAAGGTGCTGAGCGTGGCGCCGGTCGCTCGCGGCGTGGACGCGGTCTTCCAAGCCCGGCCGGTCGGCAGGTGCGGTGCCGGGCAGGAAGCGGGGAAGGCCCGCCATCTCGACCACGACGAACAGGCCGCCGGGCGCGAGCAGGTCGTGGACGGAGCGCAGAACGTGGCCGGGATCGACCATGTGATGCAGGGAGCCCGAGGCCCACACGAGGTCCGGGGCACCGAGGTCGGGCCAGGTGGCGTCGTCGAGGTTGGCGAGCACCGTGCGCACGTGCCCGTCCAGCCCGCGGGCGCACGCCTTCTCGCTGAGCCGCCGCAGGTGGCTGGGCGAGGTGTCCACGGCCGTGACCTGTGCCTCGGGGAACTGGCCGAGAAGGGCGAACGTGCCTGCTCCGGTGCCCGCGGCGAGGTCGACGACCTGCCGCGGGTCGCCGTGCAGGGGCAGCCACCTGATGATGCCGGCGGTGTGCTCGGCGAGGACTTCCGCGTCCAGCTCGAGGATCTCCGCCTGCGCGCTGTCCGCGTCGTGGTGATGGTGGCCCTGGTGCCGGGCGTTCGCATAGGTCATGCCGCCACAGTAGAAGCGATATGCCATTTTCGCATATGATCTTGCGCAACGCGCAAGGAAGTGGGCTTGCGCGATGCCGTGGAAGCAAGGTGCGGCGTTACGAGCCGTTGTCCTCGGAGTCGCCGTTCTCGCGATGTCCGCGACGGGCGTCCCGGTCGAAGACGAACAGGACCTCGCACGGGCGGCCTTCCGCGCCGATGGCGTGCGGCATCATGGTCGGGAACTCGGCGGCACGATCGGTGTCGACGCGGAAGCGGCACTCGCCGAGCAACAGCGTCGCGGTGCCGGACAGCACGACGAGCCACTCCCTGCCGGGATGGGCGCGCATCTTGGCGGGGTTGTCCGGCGGTGGCTCGGTGAACCGCCGGCGCATGACGCTCATGGCCGGGTCGCCCTTCATCGGCCAGCTCAGGCCGTTGGCGCCGTGGTTCATCGGACTGATGACCACATCGTCCGCCGCGTTCTCGACCAGCTGGTCAAGGGTGGTGTCCAGGGCGCGGGCCAGTGCGACGAGCTGGTCCAGCGCCAGGCGGCGCCGGCCGTTCTCGATGCGGCTCAGCGAGGACTGTCCGAGGTGGACGCGCTTGGCCAGGTCCTCCAGGGACAGGCCCTGCGCGACCCGCAGGGCCCGGATCCGTTTGCGCACGAGGCTGTCCAGCGCGCCTTCTTCTTGCGTCATAGGCAAGATGATATGCCACCGGCGCAAACCGTGCTTAACATCAGGCCAAGCACGACAAGACGCCGTGATCTCCCCTGCCCTGCCGAGAGGAACCGATGAGCACCAACCAGCCCGTACCGGGGGCTGCCACACCGGACGCGCGTCAGCTGCGCACCATCCTGATCTCCGTGTCCATCTCGTTGATGGCCGTCGTCGCCTCGGTCTCGGGCCTCAACGTCGCGCAGACCCACATGGCCGTCGAGTTCGGGGCCTCGCTGGGCACGGTTCTCTGGATCATCAACATCTACACCCTGACCCTGGCCGCGCTGCTGCTGCCGCTCGGCGCGATCGGTGACCGCCTGGGCCGCAAGCCCGTGCTGACCGCCGGGCTCACGTTGTTCGGCATCGCGAACGTGGTGGCGGCACTGTCCCCGACCGCCGGGGTCATGATCTCGGCCCGCCTGATCGGCGGGATCGGCGCCGCGATGATCATGCCGATCACCCTGGCCGTCATCACGTCCACCTTCCCCGAGCAACGGCGCGCCAAAGCCATCGGCGTGTGGACGGCCGTCGCGGGAGGCGGCGGCGTCCTGGGCATGTTCCTCTCCGCGGTCCTGGTCGACATCGCCGACTGGCGCTGGCTGTTCGCGCTCCCGACCGCGCTGATCGTCGTGGCGCTGGTGACGACGGCGAAGTCGGTGCCCAACTCCCGCGAGCGCTCGGCCCACCCCTTCGACACCGTCGGCGCGCTGCTCTCCGGCTTCGCCGTCGTCGGCCTCATCTTCGTGCTGCAGGAAGGACCCGAACGCGGCTGGACCGCCCCCGAGACGTTGATCGGCCTCGCCGTCGGCATCGTCGCCGGCATCGGCTTCGTGGTCTGGGAACCGCGACGCCGTGACGCAGCCCTGCTGGACGTGCGCCTGTTCCGGGAACGCGGCCTGGCGAGCGGCTCGCTCACGTTGCTCGTGGTCTTCGGCGTCCAGGCGGGCATCGGCGTGGTGCTGTTCCCGTTCTTCCAGGCCGTGCTCGGGTGGCCGGGACTGGTGTCGACGGCGGCCCTGATGCCCATGGCGATCTCGATGATGCTGGCCTCCGGCCTCGCGGCGAAGCCGGCCGAACGCCTCGGCTCCCGCGCGACCATGACCACCGGCGTCGCGCTGGCCGGCGCGGGACTGGTGGTGATGGGACTGTCCGTCTCGGTCGAGGGCGGCTACCTGTCTATCCTGCCGGGGCTGGTCGCCATGGGTCTCGGCATGGGCCTGTCGATGACGCCGTCCACCGAGGCCATCACCGGCTCGTTGCCGCGAGACAAGCAGGGTGTCGCCTCGGCGCTCAACGACATCACCCGCGAGTTCGGCACCGCACTGGGGGTCGCCCTGCTGGGCGCGCTCCTGTCCGCCGGCTACCGCGGCTCGATCGACGGCAAGCTGTCCGGTGTCCCCCAGGAGGCCGCGGACGTCGCCAGGGAAGGCGTGGCCAACGCCGTCGAGGTCTCCGCCAGCACCGGCTCGCACGCGGCACAGATCGTCCAGGCCGCCCGCGAGTCCTTTGTGGATGGATGGCGGCAGGCCATGTGGGCGGGAGCGGCGGTCATGGCGGTGTTGTCCGTCTACGTCGCCGTGCGAGGCCCGAAGAACCGAACGCGCTCCGCGGCGGACGACGCCGAGACCGATCCCGGATCGCACCGGCTCGAATCCGCCTTGTGACAGCGGCTTCCACCGCTGCTGTGCCACGCGAGCAGAAGCGCACACTGCTCGGCCGCCCTCAGGGCAAGCCGCATCCCGCGGGAGTTCCCGCGGGATGCGGCGGCTTCGTCGGCCGACACCGAATCAGCGCGGCGAGAGCTGACTTTTTCTTCCGCTCACAGAGCACCCCAGCGTGGCATTGGTTCAACGCAAGCCGGCTCGGGATTCACTTCATCTGTTTGAAGCCGGCGGGTGGGGTCAGGGTCAATTCGGCGAGGTTCTTTTCCGTCCGGGGCAGCCAGGTGTAGGTGATCACCTCGCCCGCGGACTCCGGGAATTCCTCGCCACCCTGCCTGTTGCCGCCCTTGACCGCGGTTTCCTTGACCGGCAGGTACGTCGTGCTGTCCACCCACAGGTCGATCTTGTACTCGCGCCGGGGGCCGATCACCCGGAGGTGGTGGGTGTCGACGGTGCCGATCTTCTCCTGGCCGACGAGCTCGACTTTGCCCTCGGCCACCGCCTTCTTCATGCCGTCCGGATCAGTGGGATCCGGGATCGGGGTTTGCGGTTTGCCGTCTCTCAGGTGGTTGACGGACCACCATTTGTTCTCCCAGTCGACCGTGGTGATCTCCTGGCTCTCCCCGAGGTCCTTGACGGCGTGCGACTGCTGGCGGTGGAGCGGGCCGGCCGGCGGCGTGGGCGGGCCGGAGGGGACGGGCATCTTCCCGTCCGAGGCGCGACCGGACTGGGTGGCGGCCGGAAGGCGGGTGTAGACGTCGTTGCGGTACCGCTGGGTCGCCTTGTCGGTCCACGTCTCGTAGTAGCCGCTCTCGTACGTGTCCTTCGAGTAGATGACGTACTGGGCGCCTTGGCCGAGTGCCTTCACCGTCTCCGCCTGGATGTAGGCCACGCTGACGATCCGGGGCTGAGCGCTGGTGGGCGCCGCGCTGGTGGATCGGGTGGGGGCGGTCGGTGCCGAGACGACCACGGCGACGACGGCCGCGGCGGCCACCGGAGTGGCGATGGCGCCGGTGATCGCCCACGTGCGCCTGGTTCGGCCGCGGCGGAGCCTGCGGACCAGGTCCGGGCTCGCGTGGACGTCGTCGATCTCGTGGCGCAGCCGGTCACCGATCCGGCGGCCGTACTGCTCATCGGTGAGCACGGGGAACCTCCTGCAGTGAGTGGTGGTCGGCCAGCAGCTCGCGCAGCCTGGCCAACGCCCGGGACGTGTGCGACTTGACCGTCCCGGGGCTGAAGCCGAGCAGCCCGGCGGTCTGCTCGACGGACATGTCCTCGTAGAAGCGCAGCACGATGACCTGCCGTTGGCGGATCGGCAGGGCGGCCAGCGCCCGCAGCACCACCCGGCGCTCGGAGACCTGCTCGTACCCGGCGTCCACCGCGTGGAGCGTGTCCACGTCGGGTGGCATCGAGGCCTCCCGGGGGCGCCGGAACAACGATCTGACCCGGTCCCGCGACAGGTTCAGCAAGACCGCGCGCGCATACGCCTGCGGCGAGTCACGCGCCCGCGGCCAATGCCGGGCGGTGCGCAACAGCGCTGTCTGCACCAGGTCCTCGGCGTGCCCGCGGTCACCGGTCAGCAGGTACGCGGTGCGCAGCAAGGCCGTCGAACTGTCTTCGACGAACACTTCGAAACTGGGATCTACCCGCATACCCCTCAGAACGTCCGCGTGCGAACCCGGGTTGTCACCGATTCCGGTGCGGCGCGTGTAGGGATCGTGTAGGCGCGCCCGGCAGGCTTTCCCCATCCGACGGACGGGGGGACGAGTTGAGCAGGTCACCCTTGCCGCCGGTGCCCGTCGCGCGGCAGGACATCGACGTCGACGTCGATGTGCTGTTCGGCACGCTGCCGAGCCGGCGGCTGGACGCCTCCCTGGACGCGGCGACCGGACTGCACGAGAAGCACCGGATCCGGCGCGGCCTGGTCTGCTCGTTGCGGGCGGCGCTGTTCGACGCCCGCGCCGGCAACGACGAGCTGCGCAAGGCCGGCGACCGGAAACGGTTCGTCCCCGTCGGGGCGGTCGACGTGCGGGACGCGCTGGCCGCGGAGACCGAGATCCCCCGGCTGGCCGCGTCGGGGGTGCGGCTGCTGCGGCTCTTCCCGCCCGAGCAGTGGGTGGAGCCGGATTCCGCCGGGCTGTCGCACATCGTCGACGTCGCGGTCGCCCACGGGCTGGTCCTGCTCACCAGCGGGGACTTCAGCCGGTTCTGGCGGCCATTCGCCGGCCGGGGGGCCCGGGTGTGCTTCCTCGACGTGCACGCCTACCGGGTGGCGGACTTCGTCGTGCTCGCCCGCCGCGAACCGGGGTTCGTGGCCTCGACGCGGCTGCTGTGCGGGCCCGACTCGATCGAGCGCATCGCGGGCGAGGTGGGCGCACACCACCTGGCCTACGGGTCGCGGGCACCGCTGCACGACGTCCTGCCGTCGGCGCTGAGACTGCGGACGGCCGGGCTCGACGACGAAGCATGGGGGCAGGTGGCCGGGGGGACGGCCGCGGCGTGGCTGGCGGACGGCGCATGATCATCGACGTCCACGGCCACGCCGGGCCGTGGTTCTTCAGCACCGACGTGGGAAGCGTCGAACTGAACCTCGCGCTGATGGACCGCTACGGCATCGACCGCCAGATCGTCTCCGCCTCGGAGGCGGTGACCTACGACGTGGTGTCGGGCAACCGGTGGCTGGCGGAGGTCCTCGACGCCCATCCGCGGCTGCTCGGGTACGTGGTGGTGAACCCCAACGACCTCGGCGGCGCGGCGCGGGAACTGGAGAAGTACCGGCCGGCCGGCCGGTTCGTCGGGGTCAAGGTGCACACGACGTACCCGGACCGGCCGCTGCTGTCGGCGGAGGTGCGGGACGCGCTGGGGCTGGCCGCCGAGGCGGGGCTGCCGGCCCTGGTCCACACGTGGGACGACGCCGGCCTCAGCACGCGAGGACCGGTACTCGACGGCGACCCGGCCCTGTTCCGGACCCTGATCGACCTCAACGTCAACGCATTGACCGAGCTCACCACGCTCCTGATGCCCGCGATGGTCGCCCGCGGCCACGGAGCAGTCGTCAACATCGCCAGCACCGGCGGGTACATCCCCGCCCCCTACCTGGCGGTGTACGCGGCGACGAAGGCGTACGTCGTCTCCCTCACCCAGGCGCTGTGGGCCGAAACCCGCGGCACCGGGGTCCGCGTGGTGGCGGTCAGTCCCGGCCCCACGAAGACGCCGATGAACCCCCGCGGCACGCGCAGCGCCGAGGCTGTCGCCGCCACTGTGGCGCGTGCCCTGTCCGGCAACGGACCTGCGGTCATCGACGGCAAAGCCAATGCACTGACCGCTTTCCTGTTCGGCAGGCTGCTGCCCACCCGCTTCACCCTCGCCGTCGCACGCCGGGTAATGGCCAGAAGCGGGGACTGAACAGACCAGCATCCCCACGCGGGGGCGTGTTCCCGTCGGTCGCTAAAGCAACACATTGTTGCTATAACTGAAGGGGTTGGTACGCGGACTCACGAGGAGACACGATGAAGATCCTGATCAGTGGCGCGGGAGCGGCCGGGCTGTGCGCGGCCATCGACCTCGCCCAGGCCGGGCACACGGTGGAGGTGGTGGAGCGGGCGAACCACCTGCGCGTCAACGGTTCGCCCATCGACGTGCGTGGCGCGGCCATCGAGACCGCGCGCGGCATGGGCATCCTGGACGCGGTGTCCGAGCACCGGATCACGATGACCGAGCAGACGATGTTCGTCGACCGGACCGGCGCGCCCGTCGCCCCACTGGTGACGCAGGAGATCAACGACACCCCTGACGACATCGAGCTCCCCCGCGAAGACCTCATGAACATCTTGCGGCAGGCCCTGCCCGGGCAGGTCGACCTGCGCTTCGGGGAGTCCGTCGCGACGCTGGCCGACGACGGCGACCAGGTCGCGGTCACCTTCGCCTCCGGCCGCGAGGCCGCCTACGACATCGTCGTCGGCGCCGACGGGGTGCACTCCGCGGTGCGCCGGCTGGTCTTCGGCCCGGAGCGGGAGTTCACCGAGCACCTCGGGGTGTACGTGGCCATCGGCGACGCACCCGGCCAGGCGACTCCCGGCAACCGCACGACGGAGGTCCTCAACCTGCCGGGGCGCTTCGCGGGCGTGGCTCGCTACCGCGACAAGGCGCTGGGAATCTTCGAGTTCCGGGCCGAACCGATCGACTACGACTACCACGACCAGGCCGCGCAGAAGCGCATCCTGACCGAGGCCTTCGCCGGCGTCGAGGACTGGAAGGTCCCCGAGCTGATCAAGACCGCCCAGGACGACCCCGAGCTGTACTTCGACGCGATCGCCCAGATCCACCTGCCGACCTGGCACCGGGGCCGGGTGGTGCTGATCGGGGACGCCGCGCACTGCGCGACCCCGATGGCGGGGCGCGGCACCTCGCTGGCCCTGCTCGGGGCGTGGACGCTCACCGAGGAGCTCGGACGCCACGACGACCTCGAAGCGGCCTTCAGCGCCTACGAGCGGCGCCAGCGCCCCCACGCGGAGGCGGCCCAGGAGTTCGCGCGCGGCGGGGTCGACCTCGTGGTCCCCGCCACCTGGGAGGCCATCGAGGAGCGCAACGCCCGGCTGCGCGCGGCGCAGCCGCTGTAGGCTTCCGGCCGTGGCCGAGGACGAACCCACGCGAGAGCCGGCCCGCCGTCCGGGCGGGCGCACCGCCCGAGTGCGGCGCCGGATTCTCGAGGCCGCCGCCGAACTGATCGCGCGCGACGGGATCGGCGGCCTGCGCTACGACCAGGTCGCCGAGCTCGCCGAGGTCAACAAGACCAGCGTCTACCGCAACTGGCCCGACCGCACCGCGCTGGTCGCCGACGCCCTCGCCACCTACGGCGCCGCCGCCGCTCCCCTGCCCGACTCGGGCGACATCGACGCCGACCTCGTCGACTTCCTCGAAGCCCTCGCCGCCACCACCGCGAGCGCGCAAGGCCGGGCGCTGCTGGCCGTCGTGGCCGCGGCGCGGGAAAACCCCGAGCTGCGAGCCGTCGTCGACGAGGTGTACGACCGGCGGCTGGCGACCTTGCGCGACCGGTTGCAGACCGCGGTCGAACGCGGCGAGCTGCCCGCGATCGACCTCTCCTTCCTCGGCGAAATGCTCACCGGGCCCGTCCAGCTGTTCGTCAGCCGGGGCGCCCGCGAGTTCACCCGGGCCGACGCGCGGCAAGTGAGCGCGATCGTGCTCGCCGGCGTGCGCGCCACCGCCGGCCGCTGAAACACCCTCTCCGGCTCACAGCTACCCCCTCTGGACGCCTCGGCGACCCGCGAGTAGCTTAAAGCGACAGAAAGTCTCTTTAAGGAGGTGAACGTCTTGGCGTCCACTGCGCTGAACACGGTGAAGGCAGGCGACATCGAAATCGCCTACGCGGAGTCCGGTGCCGGCGAGCCGGTCATCCTGCTGCACGGCGGCGAAAGCACCCACATCCAGTACGACGCGTTCCGGCCCCTGCTCGGTGCCGGCATCCGGGCGATCGCCTACGACCAGCGCGATTCCGGCGCGTCGGTCAACCCGCCCGGCCCGTACGGCATCCCCGACCTGGCGGAGGACTGCGCCGCGCTCATCAGGGGACTCGGGTACGAGCGAGCGCACCTCTTCGGATCCTCGTTCGGCGGCTTCATCGCCCTGCAGGTCGCGGTGTCGATACCCGATGTCGTGCAGTCGCTGACCGTCGGCGCCACCTTCTCCGACGCCTCGGCCCTGCAGGCACCCGTGGCCTCCGAGATCGTCGAACTGTCGCCGTCGCAGCGCGATGCGCGGATGCTCGCCTTCGCCCTGTCCGAACGCGGGCAAGCGGACGAGGAAGTGGTGGCCGGGCTCAAGTCGATCCTGGTCCACCGCGCACCGGAGGCGGACGCGCGGCGGCTGGCCGCGATCCCGGGCTACGACGTCACCGGACGCCTGCCCGGGATCACGGCGCCGACCCTGCTCATCTACGGCGAGGACGATCCCGCCGCTCGTCCCGAAATCGGGCGGAAGATCGCCGACGCGATCCCCGGGGCGAGGCTGGAAGTGATCCCGGGGGCCCGCCACGGGTTCACGATGGAGTTCGCGCGGGAAACCGCTCAGCTGGTCCGCGAATTCGTGCTCGCCCACCCGTCGCGGCCGACGCGGTAAGCGACCCGGCTCATCGCCACTGTCGTGGAGTACGCATGAAGAACCCTGTCTCCGGCGGCACCGGACGCACCCGGCCGCTGACGCGTGTCCGCGACGCTGCCGACGAACCCGTCCGATCGACAGCCGGCCGCGGTGCGCGAGTCGTGGCCGATCCGTTCCTCGAGGAGCCGGCCGAGCTCTTCACGCTGCCACCCTCCCACAGCGCTGGTGTCACGCGGCGCAAGGTGTTCGACGCTCGGGACGAGCGCCCCAATGTGGCGTTCGGTGCGTCCAACGCACCCAATGTGGCGTTCGGTGCGTTGGACGCAACCAACGCCACATTGGGGCGGTCGATCGGGTGATG
>NZ_JBFACT010000019.1:0-134855 GCF_040640995.1 Amycolatopsis sp. NPDC021455
ACCTACCGCCCCGTGGGGGGGGTGGGACGCACCCAACGCCACATTGGGGCGCTTGGGGCCTGGCCGGGCCGAGCCGGGCGGCCGGGAGCCGGGCAGAGCCGATGCGGGCTGCGGGGCGGGCCGACCGGGCCGTCGGTGGGCGGGCCGGTTCCACTGGCAGCGGGCAAGGCGGCCCGCGAGCGCCCCTGCCGGGCCGCGCTGCCGCTGGCAGCGGGTAAGGCGGTCTGTGGGGACAGGCTGCCCGCGCGGGCGTGAGTGGCCCTGCCGGGCTGCGCGGCGGCCGGGAGCGGGTAAGGCGGTCTGTGGGGACAGGCCTCTGCCCGCGCGGGCGTGAGTGGCCCTGCCGGGCCGCCCCGGCGCCGGCAGCGGGCAAGCCGGCCCGCGGTAGGCGCGACTGATCCGACCTCGGCCCCGCCTCAGCCGCGTGGGTGGCGGTTGATCAGCTCGTCGACTTCGTCGCCGGTGGCCGAGTCGCTCACGAACGGGCCGCGGGCCGCCACCACGCCCAGCTGGCGTAGCCGGGCCGCCTGCTCGTGCGTGCGGACTCCCTCCGCTCCCACGCGCAGGTGCAGCTCGTGGGCCCTCGTGATCAGCTGTGTCAGGTGGCGGATCGCCGCGTCGGTCGGGGCTTCCGCGTCGAGGGCGTCGACCACCGGGCCCGAGAGGATCACGTGCCGGACCGGGAGGTGGTGCTGGGGGATCAGCTCCAGGTCCGCCGAACCCGAGATCGTCAGCACCAGCTGCGCCCCGAGGTCGGCCAGTACCGCCAGGGAGTCCAGCACCTCGCCCCGCGGGTCCAGCAGGGTGTCGCGGTCGGCGCACAGCCGCAGCGCCTTCGCCGGCAGCTCGTGCTTGTCCAGCTGCTCCTTCACCAGCAGCACCAGGTCCGGGTCGATGGCCAGCCGCGCCGGCAGGCGGACGCAGACGTCCGGGGCGGCGTCGCCCAGGCGCGACCGCCAGCGGGCCGTCGCCGCCAGCGATTCGGCCAGCAGCCAGCGGCCCAGCGGCACTGTCATGCCCGTCGTCTGCGCCAGCGGGTAGAACTCCTCGGCGCCGAGCTCGCCCTTCTCCGGGTGGTTCCACCGCAGCCCGGCGTTGACCGCGGCGAGCTCTTCCGGGCGGGCCAGCTTCACCGTGGGCTGGTAGACGAGCGAGAACTCCCCGTTCTCCAGCGCGCCGGCGATCACCGCGCCCAGCTGGTAGCGGCCGCGGTCGCGCGCGTCCAGCTCCGGGTCGAACAGCATCCACTGCGCCTTGCCGGCCTCCTTGGCCCGGTGCAGCGCGATCTCCGCCGCCCGCAGCAGTTCCGCCGCGCCGCCCTCGACGGCCGCCCGGACGACGATGCCCGCGCTCGCGCTGACGCCGATGCCGTGCCCACCCAGGTAGATCGGCTCGTTGAGGTCCTCCAGCGCGCGTTCGACCAGCCCGACGACCTCGGTGGCCGCCAGCTCGCCCCGCAGCAGCACCGCGAAGCCGTCGCCGGACAGCCGGGCGACGAACCCGTCGTGGTGGCCGGTGAACACCGCCGACAGCTTGTTCGCGACCCCGCGCAGTACCTGGTCGCCGACGCCGGCGCCGAGGCCGTCGTTGATCACCTTGAAGCCGTCGACGTCGAGGTAGATCAGCGCGATGTCGTCGCGCGCGCCGGCGCCGAGCGCGGCTTCGAGCTTGGTCGTGAACGACGACGCGTTCGGCAGCCCGGTCAGCGGGTCGTGCACGTTCTGGTGCAGCAGCCGTTCCTGCAGCAGGTGCAGCTCGTTCGCGTCGGAGACCATCAGCACGGGGTAGACCGACCCCGGCCGGTCGCCCGGCAGCCGGGCGAGGGTGACGTCGGTCCAGAGCTGCCCGTCTTCGGCGTGGTCGAGCAGCATCCGTTCCTGGTAGCGCTCGCGCCCCGACCGCACCTGCTCCAGGCCCGCCTTGAGCCGCGAGACGTCGTGGTCGGTCGAGCCGAGGTCGGTGATGTGCTTGCCCCGCAACCGCTCCGGGGAACAGCCGAGCAGCTGCCCCAGCGCCAGGTTGGCCTCGACGATGCCGCCGTCCGGGTCCGCCAGCGCGATCCCCATCGGCGACGCGGCGTACAGCGCGGTGAACCGCAGCAGCGCGCCGTCGTGCCTCGAGCCGACCGCGTCGTGCGCGACCTCCAGCAGGAGCGGTTCGAGCTCCTCCGGGGGAAGTGTTACTCCTTTGGTGTCGGCCAACGTCGCCGCCCACCGGCGCGCCACGTCCAGCAGTCCTGGCGCGGCACCGGGCTCAGGCACACTCCACCTCTTCATGCACAGGTCAGGCCAGGTCGGACACGGTGTCGGGGATCATGAAGCCACACTAAGCACCCCTCGCCCGCGACCGATGCCACGCCATCATGCGCGTAACGGGGTGTCTACCGGCTGAACGAGTGAACGAATCTCCACAAGTGGTGACATCTTGTCACCGACTGTATGCCGTGGTGGACAGTGCCGGGGTCAGCGCGGGGTCAGGCGGACCGGAAGACCGTCCATCGGCACCGGCAGGGAGACGTAGTCCCAGCGCGCGGTGTAACTCTCCGGAACCGACCAGCGGTACGCCCGCAGCATTTCGTGCAAAAGCAACTTCACCTCGAGACTCCCGAAGTGCAGCCCGATGCACTTGTGCGCGCCGCCGCCGAAGGGCATCCACGCCATCCGGTGCGACTTGTCCTCGCGGCGGGGCTCGGCGAACCGTTCCGGGTCGAAGGCGAAGGGATTCGTCCAGCACTCGGGCGCGAAGTGGTTGACGGTGGGCGAGACGCCGACCAGGGTGCCCGCCGGGATGTAGTGGCCGAGCACCTCGGTGTCCTTGACGGTCTGGCGGGTCAGCGACGGCACCGGCGCCACCAGCCGCAGCGCTTCCTTCATCACGAGGTCGAGCGTTTCGAGCTTTTCGACGGCGTCGATGTCGAGGACGTCGTCGCCGAGGGCCAGGGACTCCTCGCGGGCGCGCTCCTGCCACTCCGGGTACTTGGCCAGGTAGTACGCGATGGCGCTGCTGGTGATGGTCGTCGTGTCGTGCGCGGCCATCATCAGGAAGATCATGTGGTTGACGACGTCGGTGTCGGAGAACCGGTCGCCATCCTCGGTGGTGGCCTGGCAGAGCGCCGAGAACAGGTCGCCGGAGCCCGAACGCCGTTTGGCGGGCAGGTTTTCGCCGAAGTAGCGCTCGAGGACCTTCCGGCCGTGCAGCCCGGCCGACCAGCGCCCACCCGGCACCGGGAAGCGCACGAAGGCGGTGCCGGCGCGCACGCAGCTGACGAACGCGCGGTTGATCCGGGCCGCGTCGTCGCCGCTGGGCATGCCCATGAACACGCGCGTCGCGACGTCGAGCGTCAGCTGCTTGAGGGCCCAGTAGAGCCGGGGCCGCTCGCTGTCCTTCCACGCGGCGACGCCTTCGCGCAGCGCGGGGCCCATCTCGCCGACGTAGCCGGCCAGCCGCGGGCGCGTGAAGGCCTCCTGCATGATCCGGCGGTGCAGGTGGTGCTCGCCGAAGTCCATCAGCATCAGGCCGCGCTCGAAGAACTTCTCGATGAAGAACTTCCAGCCTTCCTGGGAGAACGCCTTGTCCTTGTTGACGAGCGCGATCTGCGTGGCTTCGGGGCCGGACAGCGCGACGATCCGGCGACCGAACCCGCCGGTCCACGACACCGGGCCGTAGAGCTCGTGGCGGCGCAGGCCGAACGCCGGGCCGAACCGCATCATTTCGAGCATGTGCCCGACCAGCGGCGGTCCCTCGTCGCCGAGGACGGGCTTGAGGCCGCTGCCCGCGGGC
The DNA here is from genome assembly GCF_040640995.1 of Amycolatopsis sp. NPDC021455. NCBI lineage: Bacteria > Bacillati > Actinomycetota > Actinomycetes > Pseudonocardiales > Pseudonocardiaceae > Amycolatopsis > Amycolatopsis sp. NPDC021455. The sequence continues at coordinate 3,781 of NZ_JBFACT010000019.1, forward strand.
GGCGTCGCGAGCTCCTTGACGGGCCAGCGCGACCGCAGCCAGCGCTCGTCGACCCGGTGTGGCAGGGGGAGCGCGGTCAGCGGCGGCACGCGCTCGCGCAGTGCTTCGGCGGCTCGGCTCACGGTGCCCGGCAAAATGACCATCTCCCCGTCGAGAACGGCTACCCCTCCACGATGCACCCTTGTTGACGTCGTGACAACACCTCGCCGGCCGTCTTTTCGGGTGGTCTGCGCCGGAACTCGCTCGGCGTGACGCCCCGGACCCGTTTGAAGGCCGCGCTGAACCCGAAGGCGTCGGCGTACCCGACGTGGCGGGCCACTTCCGAGACGGTGGCGGACGGCCGCCCGGCCAGCAGGTCCGCCGCGAGCGCCATGCGGCGGCGGGTGAGGTAGGTCAGCGGCGGTTCGCCGACCAGCTCGGCGAACCGCTTGGCCAGCGTCGAGCGCGACACGCCGACGCGGACGGCCAGCGCCGCGACGGTCCAGGGCGCCGCGGGTTCGTCGTGCAGCAGGCGTAGCGCGGGACCGGCCACCGGGTCGCGCTGGGCGGTCCACCAGGCCGGGGGTTCGCCGCCGGGGCGGTCGAACCACTCGCGCAGGGTGCAGACGAGCATCCAGTCCAGCAGCCGGTCGAGGACCACCTGCTGCCCGGGCGTGTCGGCGGCGACCTCCGCGGCGAGGTGGTCCAGGACGGCGTCCCCGGTGCCCCCGCCGTCGACGCGCAGCACGGCGGGCAGGGCGTCCAGCAGCGGACGGCTGACCTCCCCGCCGGCCGGGTAGGCGCCCACGATCAGGGTGGTCGGGCCGTCGCCGTCGTCGCGCCAGCCGCGCCGGTACCGCGTCCCGCCTTCTTCGGGTGCCGCGCAGAATTCGCCGCACGCGATGGGTTCGGCGTCGGTGCCGATCTCGTCGACGAAGGTGAAGGTCCCCGGCCCGCGCACGACGACGGTGTCGTAGGCACGCAGCGGCTCGGGTTCGCCGTGTTCGGGGACGATCCAGCCGCCGCCGGAGAGCGCGGTGCACAGCGTCAGCGGCGCGCCGTCGACGAAGTGGAGGGAAAAGGGCGGGGACAGGGCCGAGCTGCCGAACAGCGAGCCGTGGGCCCGCACGCCGCGGAAGAGGTCGTCCACGGTGCCGAGGTTAGACGAATGGACAGGGATCCCGGCGTTTTACCCATGGGATCGTCCGTGCCCGGCCGGTTCAATCGGGGGCATGACCGCATTGACTTCCGACGATCTCGAGTTCCTCCGCCGCCCCCTGCACGGGTTTTTGACCGTCGCCGGCGGCCAACCCCGCCCGGTGTGGTTCGAGGCGGCAGGCGACGGCACGATCCAGCTGTTCTCGGAACCGGGCGCGCCCAAGGTACGGCGCGTGCGCCGCGACCCGCGAGCGTCGATCGTCGTCGCGGCTCCGGTGGGGGAGCGGGAGCGCTGGGTATCGGTGGCGGGCCGGGTTTCGATCGAACCCGACGGTGCGCATGAGCTGGCTGCCCGGCTGGCGGCGCGGTACTGGGACCTCGGCGATCCGGCCCGCGCGGCCGACCTCGAGGCGATCCTGAAGACGGACCAGGTGCGGCTGGTGATCCACCCGGAAACCGTGCGCCGCTACGCCTATTGAGAATGGGGGGATGGCCGAGCTTCCGCTGTGTGACCGGGCGGGCAACGTGCTGCTCGCCGTGCGCGGCGTCGCCGAGACCGACCTGCCACCGGTGCCCGCCGCCGTGGTCGTGGTCGTCCACGCCGGCGCCGTCCTGCTGATGTTCGACAAGCGGCGCCGGCAGTGGGAACTGCCCGGCGGGATGCGGGAACCGGGGGAATCCGCGCGCGAGACCGCGGCCCGCGAACTGGCCGAGGAGACCGGTATCCACGGCGTGGCGCTGACTTTCGCCGCTGTGGCCGAGTTCGACCTGGTCGATCGCGGGCGCCGGGAACTCCTCGCCGTCTACCGGGCCGAGCTTGCCACCGCGCCCCGGCTCACCTTGAGCGAGGAAGGGCTCGGCTTCCGGTGGTGGTCGCCTCGCGAGCCCGTCGAAACCGGCATGAGCCCGCTCGACGCGGAGATCGCCGCGCGGACCCGGACGTGAAACGGCCCCGCCCCGGCGAACCGGGGCGGGGCCGTCACGGACACCGGAACCTCAGTCCCAGTCGAGGGCGCCGCCCGACTGGTACTCGATCACGCGGGTCTCGAAGAAGTTCTTCTCCTTCTTCAGGTCCATCGCCTCGGACATCCACGGGAACGGGTTCTCGGTCTCGCCGAAGATCGGCTGGAGGCCGATCTGCTGCGCGCGGCGGTCGGTGATGAAGTGCATGTACTGCTCGCACAGCTGGGCCGACAGGCCGAGCATGCCGCGCGGCATCGTGTCGCGGGCGTACGCGACCTCCAGCTCGCACGCCTCCTTCAGCATTCCGCGCACCTCTTCCTGGAACTCGGGAGTCCACAGGTGCGGGTTCTCGATCTTGATCTGGTTGATGCAGTCGATGCCGAAGTTCAGGTGGATCGACTCGTCACGCAGGATGTACTGGTACTGCTCGGCGATGCCGACCATCTTGTTCCGGCGGCCCAGCGACAGGATCTGCGCGAAGCCCGTGTAGAACCACATGCCTTCGAAGATCACGTAGAACGCGACGAGATCACGCAGGAACGCCTGGTCGGCCTCCGGCGTCCCGGTCTCGAAGTCCGGGTTCTCCAGGTTCTGCGTGTACTTCAGCGCCCACGCGTCCTTGTCCGAAATGGACGGAACCTCGCGGTACATGTTGAACAGCTCGCCCTCGACCAGACCGAGGCTTTCGCAGATGTACTGGAACGTGTGCGTGTGCACGGCCTCCTCGAACGCCTGGCGCAGCAGGTACTGGCGGCACTCGGGGTTGGTGATCTGCCGGTACACCGCGAGCACGATGTTGTTGGCCACCAAGGACTCCGCGGTCGCGAAGAAGCCCAGGTTGCGCTTGAGCATCTGCCGCTCGTCCTCGGTGAGGCCGTCCGGCGACTTCCACAGCGCGATGTCCGCCTGCATGGCGACCTCGGTCGGCATCCAGTGGTTGTTGCAGCCGGCCAGGTACTTCTCCCACGCCCACTTGTACTTCATGGGCAGCAGCTGGTTGACGTCGGCGCGCGCGTTGATCATGCGCTTGTCGTCGACGTTGATCCGGGCGGCGCCGACCTCGATCTCCCCGAGGCCGGTCGCGTCCGTCGTCTCCACGTTGGTCATCTGTGCAGGGGTTCCTTTACTGGCAGGCTTCGCAGTCGGGGTCGTCGATGCGGCAGGCGGCGCCTTCGGTGGCCACGAAGTCGACGTCCGGGGCCGGGGCGGGCGAAGGAGCAGGCGTCGGCGCGGGAGCCGGAGCCGCGGCGGGAGCCGGAGCCGGGGTGGCCGAGACGGCGTTCAGCTTGCCGTCGGTGCCGCGCAGGGTGCTCTTCTCCACGTGCGTCGCGGACTGCGCCCGCAGGTAGTACGTGGTCTTGAGGCCCTTGTGCCACGCGTAGCGGTAGAGCTGGTCCAGCTTCCGGCCGCTCGGCGCCGCGATGTACAGGTTCAGCGACTGCGCCTGGTCGATCCACTTCTGGCGCCGCGAACCCGCGTCCACCAGCCACTTCGACTCGATCTCGAACGCCGTCGCGTACAGCGCCTTCAGGTCGTCCGGGACGCGGTCGATCTGGCCGAGGCTGCCGTCGAAGTACTTGAGGTCGCTGACCATGACCTCGTCCCACAGCCCGCGCGCCTTGAGCGAACGGACCAGGTGCGGGTTCACCACGGTGAAGTCGCCGGACATGTTCGACTTGACGTACAGGTTCTGGAACAGCGGCTCGATCGACTGGCCGACACCGCAGATGTTGGAGATCGTCGCGGTCGGCGCGATCGCCATCACGTTGGAGTTGCGCATGCCGACGGTCTTGACGCGCTCGCGCAGCGGCGCCCAGTCCAAAGTGGTCGACAGGTCGACGTCGAGGTTGTCACCCTGGCGCGCGTCGATGAGCAGCTGCATCGAGTCGATCGGCAGGATGCCCTTGCTCCACAGCGATCCCTCGAACGACTGGTACTGGCCGCGCTCCTCGGCGAGGTCGGTCGACGCCGAGATCGCGTAGTAGGAGATGTGCTCCATGCTCGTGTCGGCGAACTGCACCGCGGCCTCCGACGACAGCGGCAGGCCCAGCTCGAACAGCGCGTCCTGGAAGCCCATCAGCCCCAGCCCGACCGGGCGGTGGCGCAGGTTGGAGCGGCGCGCCTCCGGGATCGTGTAGAAGTTGATGTCGATCACGTTGTCCAGCATGCGGACGGCGGTGCGCACGGTCTTCTCGAGCCGCTCGGTGTCCAAACCGGCCGGCGTGACGTGCTTGAGCAGGTTCACCGAGCCGAGGTTGCAGACCGCGACCTCTTCGCTGTTGGTGTTCAGCGTGATCTCGGTGCACAGGTTGGACGAGTGCACGACGCCGACGTGCTGCTGCGGCGAGCGCAGGTTGCACGGGTCCTTGAAGGTGATCCACGGGTGGCCGGTCTCGAACAGCATGGTCAGCATGCGGCGCCACAGGTCGACCGCGCGGACGCGCCGGAACACCTTGATCTCGCCGCGGTCGGCGGCGGCCTCGTACTCGCGGTAGCGCTGCGAGAAGTCGTTGCCGTACAGGTCGTGCAGGTCCGGGGTCTCGTTCGGCGAGAACAGCGTCCACTGCGCGTCGGCCTCGACGCGGCGGAGGAACTCGTCCGGCACCCAGTTCGCGGTGTTCATGTCGTGGGTGCGGCGCCGGTCGTCACCGGTGTTCTTGCGCAGGTCGAGGAACTCCTCGATGTCGACGTGCCAGGTCTCGAGGTACGCGCAGGCCGCGCCCTTGCGCTTGCCACCCTGGTTGACCGCGACGGCGGTGTCGTTGGCGATCTTGAGGAACGGGACGACGCCCTGCGACTGGCCGTTGGTGCCCTTGATGTGCGCGCCGAGGCCGCGGACCGGGGTCCAGTCGTTGCCGAGGCCGCCCGAGTACTTCGCCAGCAGCGCGTTGTTCTTGTAGGCCTGGAAGATCGAGTCCAGGTCGTCGTCCACCGTGGTCAGGAAGCAGGACGACAGCTGCGGGCGCGTGGTGCCCGAGTTGAACAGCGTCGGCGTGGACGCCATGAAGTGGAAGCTCGACAGCAGCTCGTAGAACTCGATCGCGCGGGCTTCCCGGTCGTCCTCGCGGATCGCGAGGCCCATGGCGACGCGCATGAAGAACGCCTGCGGCAGCTCGAAGCGCGTGCCGTCGTGGTGCTGGAAGTACCGGTCGTAGAGCGTCTGCAGACCGAGGAAGCCGAAGTCGAGGTCGCGCTCCGGGCGGATCGCCGCGGTGATCTTGTCGAGGTCGAAGCGCTGCAGCTCGCCGTCGACCAGCTCCAGCTCGATCGCGCGGCGCAGGTAGGCGCGGAAGTACGCGGGGTACTCGGCGGCCATCTCGTCCTGGCTGGCCTGGCGCGGGGTGCCGGCGAGGTAGCTCAGCGCCTCGCCGCGCAGCTTGTCCAGCAGCAGCCGGGCGGAGACGTAGGAGTAGTTCGGCTCCTGCTCGACGAGCACGCGGGCGGCCATGATCTGGGCCAGGGCCAGCTCGTCGGCGCTGATGCCGTCGTAGAGGTTGCGCTTGGCCTCGGCCAGCACCGGCTCGGCGCTCACGTCTTCGAGCCCGGCGACGGCTTCGCTCACCACGTGGGAAACGCGGGCCCAGTCGAGCGGGCGCAGGACGCCGTCGGTGCCCTTGACGTTCAGCGCGACCTCGGCAGCGACCGGCTTCGCGACCTCGCGGGCCTTCGCGCGCTCCTCGCGGTAAAGGACGTAGGCGCGGGCGACCTTGTGGTGCTCGCCGCGCATCAGCGCCAGCTCGACCAGGTCCTGGATCTGCTCGATGTGCAGGGCGGTCTCGGGGCCGGCGTGCCGCAGCAGGGACGCCTCCACCTGCTGGGTCAGCTCGGCGACGACGTGGTGCACGCGGGAGGACGCGGCGGCGTCGCCGCCCTCGACCGCGAGGAACGCCTTCGTCAGCGCGACCGAGATCTTGCCGGCGTCGAACGGCGACACGCTGCCGTCCCGCCGGATGACCCGGATCGCGGTGGGTACGTCGGCGGCGGAGGGCCGCTGACCGGTTTCGACTGACATGCGTGTCTCCAAATTTTGGGCGCGTTCGATCGCCACACGGCCTCACAAGGCCGTGCGCAGGGGTTTCTCCAAAGCTGCCCGGCCACCCTCCGCAGCGGTCTCCCCGTCGCTGGGGGCTGCCGGTTCCCAGAGACTACATGTAGGGGTCGGTGCTCGCACGGGACCCCAGATGGCGTGTCACGAGTTCACCCTGACGGGATTACGTGATCACCCAGAGGTGCCGAACTCCAGCTCCGCGCCGGGCAGGGCGAGGCTCACGAACGGGCGCCGCCGGGCAAGATAGCCGAGCGGACCGGCGGCGTTGACGGTCCAGTCCGCCGCGGCGAGCCGGGGGCTGATCCTCGCGCGCACAGGCGTCCGGACCGAGGTGCCGTCGCGGTCCTGGCGGACGTCGAACCGGGCGGGGAGCGAAAGCCGCGAGCCCGGCCTGGGCGTGAAGGCGGCGGTGGCGATCCAGTCATCGCCGGTCGCCGCGGTGAAGGTGCGGTCGGTGAACTTCAGGTCGGCGAGGTCCTTCGGGATGGCCCACAGCTCACGGCCGCCCGCGAGGGAGACTTCGGAGTCGACCCAGATCTGCGTGATCGTGCACGTGGTGCGCTTCCCACGCACCGGGACGGCGGCGAGCAGCTCGTGGTAGCTGAGCTGCCCGGGCTCGCGGTAGGCGATCCAGGCGGTGAACACGGTGGTGTGCCCGGCGACGGAGAGGGCGTCCGGGTGGACGTCGCGCGCGGGGACCCGCCAGATCGAGACGTGGGCGTCGGCGACCAGGTTCCAGGGCTGCGGCGGGTAGCGGGTCATTTCTCCAGCCAGGGCAGGTAGGCGGGCAGGTCCTTCCCGACGCGCATGCCGAACGCGGGCGGCCGCTTCTGCAGGAACGACATGACCCCTTCGACGGCGTCCGGGCTCGCGCCCAGGCCGCCGATCAGGCGCGAGTCCAGCTCGTGTACGGGGAACGGCGACTCCGCGCTCGCCATCCGGTACAGCAACTGGCGGGTCACCGCGACCGACACCGGCGCGGTGGCTTCGACGATTTCGCGCGCGAGCTCGTAGGCCTCGTCGAGCACGGTCCCGGCCGGGAACACCTTGTGCACCAGGCCTTTCTCGAGGGCCTCGGTCGCTTCGAACACGCGGCCGCTGATCATCCAGTCCAGGGCGGTGCCCATTCCGACGAGCCGGGGGAGGAACCAGGCCGACGCGCCTTCGGGGTAGAGGCCGCGGCGGGTGAAGACGAAGCCGAAGCGCGAGTCTTCCGAGGCGAGCCGGTAGTCGCAGGGAAGCGTGATGGTGACGCCGCCGCCGACGGCCGCGCCGTGCAGGGCCGCGATCACCGGCTTGTTCATGGTGAAGATCCGCTTCGAGCACCGGCCGGCGGGTTCCTGCCATTTTTCGCCGGGCCCCTCTTCGGGATCGAAGTCGAAGCCGCCTTGGGCCAGGTCGGCGCCGACGCAGAAGTCCTTGCCGGCGCCGGTCAGCACGACTACGCGGACGTCCTCGTCACGGTCGGCGCGGTCCATCGCGGCGCCCAGCTCGTCGGCCATCCGGATCGTGTAGCCGTTGCGCGCCTCGGGACGGTTCAGCGTGACCGTGGCGACGCGGTCCGCGAGGACGTAGGTGATCTCGGCGTAGTCGGCCATGCGACGAAGCTATTGCAGGCCGCCGCTACTGGCAAGATGTCAATAGCGGCCAGAAACAATCAGGCGTGCTTGATTTTTCCGCCACCCGGTGCGACGCTGGGAGCCAGGACGCAAGGAGGCGGCGGATGGCGGACCTCGGCGTGATCCTCGGGGATCTCGACGCGGAGACACGGACGATCGACGACGTGGTGGCGGACCTGCCCGCGGCGGACTGGGCGCGCGCGACACCCGCCGAGGGGTGGACCATCGCGCACCAGATCGCGCACCTGGCCTGGACCGACCGCAAGGCGCTGATCGCCGCGGCACACCCGGAAAACTGGCAGGCCGAGGTCGAGGAGCTGCTCAAGGCGGGGGAGACCTACGTCGACGACGGTGCCGCCGCCGGGGCGCAGCGGCCGCCGCGGGAAATCCTCGAAGACTGGCGGGCGGGCCGCGAACAGCTGGCCGAAGCGCTCGCCGCGGTGCCCGACGGGCGGAAACTGCCCTGGTACGGCCCGCCGATGAGCGCCGCCTCGATGGCCACCGCGCGGATGATGGAGACCTGGGCCCACGGCCAGGACATCTTCGACACCCTCGGCCTGACGCGCGAGCCCACCACGCGGCTGTGGCACATCGCCCGCTTCGGCGTCCGCACCCGCGAATTCGCCTACAAGGTCCACTCGCTGGCTCCGCCGGCCGAGGAGTTCCGCGTCGAACTGACCGCGCCCGACGGCGCCACCTGGGCGTTCGGCTCCGAGAACGCCTCGCAGAAGCTGACCGGCAGCGCACTCGACTTCTGCCTCGTCGTCACCCAGCGGCGGCACCCGGCGGACACCGGCCTCGTCGCGCACGGCGCCGACGTCGAGGAGTGGCTCGGCATCGCCCAGGCCTTCGCGGGGCCGCCCGGGAACGGCCGGAAGCCGGGGCAGTTCGGCCCGGCGACGCACTCTTCCCCGCGGAGCCGGCAGTGACACAGCCTTACCGGATCGCCAATGCGTCCGGGTTCTACGGCGACCGGTACTCCGCCGTGCGCGAGATGCTCACCGGCGGGCCCCTCGACGTCCTGACCGGCGACTACCTGGCCGAGCTGACCATGCTCATCCTCGGCCGCGACCGGATGAAGGACCCCACCCGCGGCTACGCCAAGACGTTCCTCCGCCAGATGGAGGAGAACCTCGGGCTGGCGCGGGAAAAAGGCGTCAAGATCGTCGCCAACGCGGGCGGGTTGAACCCAGCCGGGCTCGCCGAGGCGCTCCGCGAGCTGGCTCATCGGCTGGGCCTCGACGTCAAGATCGCGCACGTCGAGGGCGACGACCTGGTGGCGCGCGCCGAGGAGCTGGGCCTCGGGAAACCCTTGACCGCCAACGCCTATCTCGGCGCGTGGGGCATCGCCGAGTGCCTGAACGCCGGTGCGGACGTCGTCGTCACCGGGCGGGTCACGGACGCTTCCGTCATCGTCGGCCCGGCCGCCGCGCACTACGGCTGGGCTCGCGACGACTTCGACGCCCTGGCCGGCGCGGTCGCCGCCGGGCACGTCATCGAGTGCGGCGCCCAGGCCACCGGCGGCAACTACGCCTTCTTCACCGAGCATTCCCTGGGCGTGCCGGGCTTCCCGATCGCCGAGATCGAGGCCGACGGCTCCAGCGTCATCACCAAGCACCCGGGCACCGGCGGCGTCGTCAACGTCGGCACGGTCACCGCCCAGCTGCTGTACGAGATCACCGGCGCGCGGTACGCCGGGCCGGACGTGACGACCCGGTTCGACACGCTCTCCCTGACTCAAGACGGGCCCGATCGCGTCCGCATCTCCGGCGTCCGCGGCGAAGCCCCGCCACCCACGCTGAAGGTCGCCCTCAACACCCTGGGCGGGTTCCGGAACGAGACGACGTTCGTCCTCACCGGACTCGACATCGAGGCGAAAGCCGCGCTGGTGCGCGAACAACTCGAAGCGTCCATGAAGGATCGGCCACCCGCCGACGTCCGCTGGACGCTCGCCCGCACCGACCACCCGGACGCCGGCACCGAGCAGACCGCCAGTGCGCTGCTGCACGTCGCCGTCAAGGACGCCGATCCCCAGATCGCGGGACGTGCGTTCACCGGCGCGGCCGTCGAACTCGCGCTCGCCAGCTACCCCGGCTTCCACGTCACCGCGCCGCCGTCGGACGCCTCGCCGTACGGCGTCTACACCGCGGCCTACGTCGACGCCGGACAGGTTCCGCACGTGGCGGTGCTGCCGGACGGCATGCGTGTCGACATAGCGCCTTCGCTGTCCACTCAGGACCTGTCCGAAGTGGATGAGCCCGCGCTGCCCGAGCCCTTGGACCACGGTCCGGTCCGGCGGGTGCCCCTGGGCACGATCGCCGGGGCCCGCAGCGGTGACAAGGGCGGCAACGCCAACCTCGGCGTCTGGGTCCGGTCCGAAGCGGCCTGGCGGTGGCTCGTGCACCGGCTGACCGTCGCCGAGTTCAAGCTGCTCCTGCCCGAAACCGCCGGCCTCCCGGTGACGCGGTACCTGCTGCCGAACCTGTGGGCGATGAACTTCGTCGTCGAAGGCATCCTCGGCGAGGGTGTCGCGTCGCAGGCGCGGTTCGACCCGCAGGCCAAGGCACTGGGCGAATGGCTGCGGTCGCGGGAGATCGACGTCCCGGAGGTCCTCCTGTGACCGACCCCTTCCGGACGCCCGAACGGACCGAGCTGCGCGAGACCGTGCGGAAGTTCGTCGAGCAGGAGGTCCTGCCGCACCTCGACGACTGGGAGCGCGCCGGCGAGCTGCCCCGGGACCTGCACCGCAAGGCCGGGGACCTCGGTTTGCTGGGCGTGGCGTTCCCCGAGGAGGTCGGAGGCGGCGACGGCAACTACCTGGACTCGGTGGTCGTCGCCGAGGAGCTGCACTACGCCGGTGGTTCCGGCGGGCTGTTCGCGTCGCTGTTCACCTGCGGCATCGCCGTCCCGCACATCGCCGAGGCGGGCGATCCGGTGCAGATCGAGCGCTGGGTGCGCCCGGCGCTGAACGGCGACAAGATCGGCTCGCTGGCCGTGACCGAGCCGGACGGCGGGTCCGACGTCGCGGGCATCCGGACGACAGCGGTTCGCGAGGGCGACGAGTACGTCGTCAACGGAGCCAAGACGTTCATCACCTCCGGCTGCCGCGCGGACTTCGTGACGACGGTCGTGCGGACCGGCGGCGACGGCGCGCACGGGCTGTCGCTGCTCGTCGTCGAGCGCGGGACGCCGGGCTTCACCGTGTCCCGCAAGCTCGAGAAGATGGGGTGGCTCTGCTCCGACACCGCGGAGCTGTCCTACGTGGACGTGCGGGTGCCGGTGGAGAACCTCGTCGGCGCCGAGAACAGCGGGTTCGCGCAGGTGGCCACCCAGTTCGTCACCGAACGGCTCTCGCTCGCCGTGCAGGCCTACGCGCACGCGCAGCGGGCCCTGGACCTGACGCTGGACTGGTGCCGGCTGCGCGAGACGTTCGGCCGTCCGCTCATCTCGCGCCAGGTCGTCCAGCACAAGCTCACCGAGATGGCCCGGCGCGTCGACGTGGCCCGCACCTACACCCGGCACGTCGCGGTCCGGCACGTCTCCGGGGAAGAGGTCGTCGCCGAAGCCTGTTTCGCCAAGAACACCGCCGTCGAGGCCGCCGAGTGGGTGGTCGACGAGGCCGTCCAGCTGCACGGCGGGCTCGGCTACATGCGCGAGTCCGAAGTGGAACGGCACTACCGCGACGTCCGGATCCTCGGCATCGGCGGCGGCACCACCGAGATCCTCACCGGCCTGGCCGCGAAGCGATTGGGATACACCTCGTGACTGCTTTGAGGTCCACAGTGGATACGCGGGCCGCCGAGTTCGGCGCGAACCGCGAGGCGATGCTGGAGAAGCTCGCCGAGATCGACGCCGAGCACGCCAAGGCCGTCGCCGGCGGCGGCGAGAAGTACGTCGAACGGCACCGCAAGCGCGGCAAGCTCCTCGCCCGGGAGCGGATCGAGCTGCTGCTCGACGAGGACTCGCCGTTCCTGGAACTGTCGCCGCTGGCCGCCTGGGGTACCGACTACCGCGTCGGAGCGAGCGTCGTGACCGGCATCGGCGTCGTCGAAGGCGTCGAGTGCCTGATCTCGGCCAGCGACCCGACGGTCAAGGGCGGCGCGAGCAACCCCTGGACGACGAAGAAGAGCTTCCGGGCCGCGGACATCGCCGCGCAGAACCGGCTGCCGACGATCAACCTCGTCGAGTCCGGCGGCGCCGACCTGCCGACGCAGAAGGAGATCTTCATCCCGGGCGGCCGGATCTTCCGGGACATCACGCGGGCGTCCGCCGCGGGCTGCCCGACGATCGCCCTGGTCTTCGGCAACTCCACCGCCGGTGGCGCGTACCTGCCGGGCATGTCGGACTACGTCGTGATGGTGAAGGAACGCGCGAAGGTGTTCCTCGGCGGACCACCGCTGGTCAAGATGGCCACCGGCGAGGAGTCCGACGACGAGTCGCTCGGCGGCGCCGAGATGCACGCCCGGACCTCGGGCCTGGCCGACTACCTGGCCGTCGACGAGCAGGACGCGATCCGTCTGGGCCGGAACATCGTCAAGCGGCTCAACTGGACCAAGCAGGGGCCGTCGCCGAAGCCGGACTACGACGAGCCCCTGTACGATGCCGAAGACCTGCTCGGGATCGTGCCGACCGACCTCAAGGTGCCGTTCGACCCGCGCGAGGTCATCGCCCGCGTCGTCGACGGCTCCGACTTCGACGAGTTCAAGCCGCTGTACGGCTCTTCGCTGGTCACCGGCTGGGCGAGCATCCACGGCTACCCGGTCGGCGTGCTGGCCAACGCCCAGGGCGTGCTGTTCGGCGAGGAGTCGCAGAAGGCCGCGCAGTTCATCCAGCTGGCCAACCAGATCCACACCCCGCTGGTGTTCCTGCACAACACGACCGGCTACATGGTCGGCAAGGAGTACGAGCAGAGCGGCATCATCAAGCACGGCGCGATGATGATCAACGCCGTGTCGAACTCGAAGGTGCCGCACCTGTCCGTCCTCATGGGAGCGTCCTACGGCGCCGGCCACTACGGCATGTGCGGCCGCGCCTACGATCCGCGGTTCCTGTTCGCCTGGCCGAGCGCGAAGTCCGCGGTGATGGGTCCGGCGCAGCTGGCCGGTGTGCTGTCCATCGTGGCCCGTGCGGCGGCCGAGAGCCGCGGCCAGGAGTACAACGAGGAGCACGACAAGGCCATGCGGGCCATGGTGGAGGGGCAGATCGAGGCCGAGTCGATGCCGATGTTCCTCTCCGGCATGCTCTACGACGACGGCATCATCGACCCGCGCGACACCCGGACCGTGCTGGGGCTGAGCCTGTCCGCGATCCACAATGGACCAGTGAAGGGCGCCGAAGGCTTCGGCGTCTTCCGGATGTGAGGGCGCAGTGATCCAGAACCTGCTGGTCGCCAACCGCGGCGAGATCGCCCGCCGTGTCTTCCGCACCTGCCGCGACGCCGGGATCGGCACGGTGGCGGTGTTTTCCGACGCCGATGCCGCCGCCCCGCACGCCCTCGAAGCCGACGCGGCCGTCCGGCTGCCCGGCAACGCACCCTCCGAGACGTACCTGCGCGCGGATCTGCTGGTCAAGGCCGCGGCCGAGACCGGCGCCGACGCCGTCCACCCCGGGTACGGCTTCCTGTCCGAGAACGCCGCCTTCGCGCGGGCCGTCCTCGACGCCGGGCTCACCTGGGTCGGGCCGCCGCCGGAGGCCATCGAGACCATGGGCTCCAAAGTGGAGTCCAAGCGGCTGATGGCCGCGGCCGGGGTGCCCGTCCTGTTCGAACTGGACCCGGCGTCGGTGACTTCCGATGACCTGCCGTTGCTGGTCAAGGCGTCCGCCGGTGGGGGTGGCCGTGGCATGCGCGTGGTCCGCTCCCTCGACGAGCTGGCCGAAGCGGTGGAAGGCGCCAGTGCTGAGGCCGGGTCGGCGTTCGGTGACCCGACCGTCTTCTGCGAGCGGTACCTGGAGACCGGGCGGCACATCGAGGTCCAGGTGCTCGCCGACTCCCACGGCACGGTGTGGGCGGTGGGCGAGCGGGAATGCTCGATCCAGCGGCGGCACCAGAAGGTCGTCGAAGAGGCGCCGTCGCCGTTCGTCGACGCGGCCATGCGCGAGGAGCTGTTCGAGGCCGCGCGCAGGGCCGCCAAGGCGATCGACTACGTCGGCGCGGGCACGGTCGAGTTCCTCGCCGGCCCCGACGGCCGGTTCTACTTCCTGGAGATGAACACCCGGCTGCAGGTCGAGCACCCGGTCACCGAGAACGTCACCGGCCTCGACCTGGTCGCGTTGCAGCTGCGGATCGCCGAGGGCGAGCGGCTCCCGGCCGACCCGCCGCCCACGGTGGGTCACTCCATCGAAGTCCGGCTCTACGCCGAGGACCCGTCGGCGGGCTGGCAGCCGCAGAGCGGCACGCTGCACACGTTCGAAGTGCCCGATGTGGACCGTTCGTTCACGCACGGGCCCGGCCTGCGGCTCGACTCCGGCTTCGAGAGCGGTTCGGTGGTGGGCGTCCACTACGACCCGATGCTCGCCAAGGTGATCACCTGGGCGCCGACCCGTGCGGAGGCCGCGCGCCGGCTCGCCAAGGCGCTGGCCGGCGCGAAGATCCACGGTGTCGTCACGAACCGCGATCTCCTGGTGCACATCCTGCGCCACGAGGCGTTCCTGGCCGGGGAGACCGACACGGCGTTCTTCGACCGCCACGGCCTCGACACCCTCGCCGCACCGCTGGCCACGCCGGACACCGAACGCCTCTCCGCGCTCGCGGCGGCTTTGGCGGACGCCGCGGGAAACCGGGCGCGGGCCACCACGCAGGGCAGGTTGCCCAGCGGCTGGCGCAACGTCCGCTCGGCCGGGCAGCGCAAGGTCTTCACCGCGGCCGACCGCGAATACGAGGTCGTCTACTCGCTGACCCGCGGCGGGCTCAGGGCCGCGGGCTTCGAGGCCGGGCTGGTCACCGCGGAACCGGGGCGGGTGGTGCTCGAGGTGGGCGGGGTGCGACGCACCTTCGAAGTCGCCCGGCACGCTGACGTGTCCTATGTGGACTCGCCGCTCGGCTCGGTGGCGCTGAAGGCGCAGCCGCGGTTCGCCGACCCGGACGCGGCCCTGGCCGCCGGGTCGCTGGTCGCGCCGATGCCCGGCACGGTCGTCCGGCTCGCCGTCCGGGCCGGGGACCCGGTGCAGGCAGGCGACCCGCTGCTGTGGCTCGAAGCGATGAAGATGGAACACCGGATCGCCGCGCCCGCCGACGGCGTGGTCGCGGAACTGCCGGTGACAGTGGGACAGCAGGTCGAAGTGGGCACGATCCTCGCGGTGGTGGGAGACAACGCATGAACGCCATGAACTTCATCGAGCCGGAGGAGCGGATCGCGCTTCGCAAGGCCGTCGCCGACCTCGGCGCCAAGTACGGGCACGAGTACTACGCCCGCAAGGCCCGCGCGGACGAGAAGACGCACGAACTGTGGGACGAGGCCGGCCGCCTCGGCTACCTCGGCGTCAACATCCCCGAGGAGTACGGCGGCGGCGGCGCGGGCATCGCCGACCTCGCCGCCGTCCTCGAGGAACTGGCGGCCGCGGGCTCGCCGTTGCTGCTCATGGTCGTCTCACCGGCGATCTGCGGCACGGTGATCTCGCGCTTCGGCACCGACGAGCAGAAGAAGCAGTGGCTGCCCGGCATCGCCGACGGCACCAAGCGGATGGTCTTCGCGATCACCGAACCGGATGCCGGCTCGAACTCGCACAAGATCACCACGACCGCGCGGCGGGACAGCGGCGGCTGGGTCCTCAATGGACGGAAGGTCTACATTTCCGGGGTGGACGAGGCCGACGCCGTGCTCGTCGTCGGCCGCACCGAGGACGCGAAGACCGGCAAGCTCAAGCCCGCGCTGTTCATCCTGCCGACCGGCACCCCGGGCTTCGAGTACACGAAGATCCCGATGGACATCATCGCGCCGGAGAACCAGTTCTCGCTGTTCCTCGACGACGTCAAGCTCCCGGCCGAGGCGCTGGTCGGCGAGGAGGACGCGGCGATCGCGCAGCTGTTCGCCGGCCTGAACCCGGAACGCATCATGGGCGCGTCGTTCTCGCTCGGCATCGCCCGGTACGCACTGGCCAAGGCCGTCGGCTACGCCAACGAGCGGCAGGTCTGGGGTGCCCCGATCAGCACGCACCAGGGTCTCGCCCACCCCCTGGCGGAGATCAAGATCGAGCTGGAGCTGGCGAAGCTGATGACGCAGAAGGCGGCGTCGCTCTACGACTCCGGCGACGACTTCGGCGCGGGGGAGTCGGCCAACATGGCGAAGTACGCGGCCGCCGAGGTGGCGATCCGCGCCACCGACCAGGCCGTGCAGACCCACGGCGGCAACGGCCTGGCCACCGAATACGGCCTCGGCACCCTGGTGACGGCGGTGCGCCTGGGCCGGATCGCCCCGGTCAGCCGCGAGATGGTGCTCAACTTCGTCGGCCAGCACAGCCTCGGCCTGCCCAAGTCCTATTAGGAGTGTCTGCTTGACCGGCGTCCGCGAACCCCAGCAGGAGCGCAGCCGCACCACCCGGCGGCGGCTGATCGAGGCCGCGCTCGACAGCTTCGGCGAGCGCGGCTGGCACGGCGTGACGGTGGCCGGCATCGCCGAGCGCGCCGGCGTCTCCCGCGGCGCCGCCCAGCACCACTTCCCGGCCCGGGAGGACCTGGTGGTGGCGGCGGTCGACCTGCTCGGCGAGGCCCAGATCGACGAGCTGCGCGCCCAGGCGGCCGACCTCCCGAGCGGCGCGTCCCGCATCGAGCGCGTCGTCGAGATGGTGCTGAACCTGTACACGGGCCCGCTGTTCCGGGCGGCCCTGCAGCTGTGGGCGGTCGCGGCGACGGACGACGCCCTGCGCGACGTGCTGGTGCCCCTGGAGGCCAGGGTCGGCCGGGAGGCGCACCGGGTGACGGTCGAACTGCTGGGCGTCGACGAGTCCCGGCCGGGGGTCCGCGAGCTGGTCCAGGCCACGCTGGACCTGGCCCGCGGCTTGGGCCTGGCGAACCTCTTGACGGACGACACCCGGAGGCGGCGGCAGATCGTGCGCGAGTGGGCGCGGACGCTGGAGCTGCGGCTGGCGGGGTGAATCAGGGCTCCTCGAGGAGCCCGTGCTCGTAGGCGTGGATGACCAGGTGCACCCGGGTGCGCAGGCCCAGCTTGGCCAGCACCCGCGCCACGTGGGTCTTCACCGTGCCTTCGCCGACGGTGAGGGCGGCGGCGATCTCGGCGTTGCTCATGCCCCGGGCCACGTGCTGCAGCACCTCGCGCTCCCGCGGGGTGAGCCGGTCCGGACCGGACGGCGCGGGCCGGGGCGCGAGTTCGGCGAACCGGCGGATCGTGCGGCGGGTGACCTGCGGGTCGAGCAGGCCCTGGCCCTTCGCGGCGGCCCGGACGGCGTCGACCAGCAGCGCCGGTTCGCTGTCCTTGAGCACGAAGCCCGCCGCGCCCGCCTGGAGCGCGCCGAACAGGTACTCGTCGACGTCGAACGTGGTCAGCGCGACGACTGCCGGCGCCGGGTTGGCCGATTCGGCGATCCGGCGGATGGCGGCGATCCCGTCCAGGCGCGGCATCCGCAGGTCGAGGACCACGACGTCCACGCCGCACCACCGCGCCTTCTCGACGGCTTCGGCCCCGTCGGCGGCTTCGCCGACCACCTCGATGTCCTCTTCGGCGTCGAGGACCAGGCGCAGGGCCCACCGGACCGGCTCCTGGTCGTCCGCGACCAGCGTGCGGATCATCGCGGAAGCCGGGCTTCGACCCGCCAGCCGGTCGGGTGGTGGGGTTCGATCCGCAGGGTGCCGCCGAGCAGCCGGACCCGCTCCCGCATCCCGCGCAGGCCGGTGCCCTCGGCCGGGCCGTCCGGGGTGGTGGAACCGTTGTCCGCCACGGTGAGCACGACGGCGTCCGGCCGGTGGTCGACGCGCAGGTCCACGCGGGTCGCGTCGGAATGGCGCAGGGCGTTGGTGAGCGCCTCCTGGACCAGCCGGTAGCCGGCGTGGTCGGCCAGCGGCGGCACGGGGTCCGGCGAACCGGTCCGGGTGAGCGTGACGGTGCGGACCGGGCCGGTCGTGCGCGCCACCAAGGTGTCCAAATCGGACAGTGAGGTCCCGTGCCCCGGCAAGGTGGTCAGCACGGCGCGCACCTCCGCCAGCGCGGCGGCCGAAGCCTCGGCGATCGTGGCCAGCGCGCGGTCGGTCGCCGGCGGGAGCTCGCGGGTGACGTGGCGGACCGCCCCGGCCTGCAACCGGATCAGCGTGAGGTGGTGGCCGACGGCGTCGTGCACCTCGCGGGCGACGCGGGCGTGCTCCTCGGCGACGACGCGCCGGGTCTCTTCCCGGTAGAGGCGCGCGGCGTGGTCGGCGCGGTCCCGTTGCAGCCGCAGGGCCCAGCCGGCCGCGACCGGCGCGACGCCGAGCAGCACCAGGTCGGTGTAGGTGGCGGCCCCGGCCGGGCGGACGCCGACGACGGCCAGCAGGAGCAGCCAGCCCACCGAGCAGGCCAGGACCACCGGCCGCGGCCGGTGGTAGGCGGCCGACCCGAACGCGGCCATCGCCACCAGCCGCCCCGGCCAGTCCGGCACGGCGACCCCGGTCACGACGGCGGCGCAGGCCACCGCCGCGGTCAGCGGAAACCGGCGGCGCGGCAGCAGCGGCACGGCGACCGCGACCGCCGCCACGGCCGCGGCGAGCGGGTCGGCGGGGGCTCGCTCGCCCAGCCCGAGGACGAGCACGACGGCCGCGGCCGCGCCGGTGACCAGCACGTCGCCGGTCACGGTGCCACCGAGCCGGGTCAGCGCCCGCCACGGTTCCGGTCCGCGGGGAGGGTCGGCAGTCATGTCCACGTTGTACACGTCCGATCGTCGCCGGTCCGGTGCGTTCGCCCGGTCAGCCCGGGGTTCCGCAACGCGTTCCCGGTGCGGGGAGCTCCCCGGCCCACAGCCAGCGGTGCACGTGGTCGCGCACGCAGGCGTTGCCCCGCAGGTAGAGCGCGTGGTTCCCCGCTGCCGCGAGATACGTCCCGTGGAGCTGCGCCGCGACCCGGCGGCCGTGCTCCGCCGGCGTCAGCGGGTCGTCGTCGCCGTTCGCGACCAGCACGCGCGGCATCGGCGGCAGCGCGGACGGCGGGTTCAGCCCGATCCGCGGCAGGCCGGAGCAGTGACCGGACACCCGCCACGGCTGCACCGCCCACCCCAGCCGGGGTGCGGCCGCCCGCAGCTCGTCCTCCACTCGCTTCAGGCCCGGAAACCCGTCCGGGGCGGGAAAGTCCGCGCAGAACGCCGTCCGCGCGAGGCGGGTGTCGGGCGGACCGGGCCGGGGCACCATCGCCGACGTGTCGCCGGCGTCGGCCCGGGCCAGACCGGTGGCGAGCGCGGGCCAGCCGCGGTCGTCGCCGATCCGGGCCGCGGCCCAGCGGGTGACCAGCGCCGCTTCCGGGGTCGTCAGCAGCCGGTCCCACACCGTGATCACGTCGCGGCCGTGCAGTGCACAGCCGGCGTCCGCCGCGCACCAGCGCGCCATGCGGAAGAGGTCGCGTTCCGCGGTCACCGCACCCGCCCGGGCCCACGCCACCGCATCCGGCCGGGTGTGGTCGAGCGCGCTGTCGAGGTACATCCGCCCGACGCGGGAGCCGAACAGCGCGGCGTAGGCCTGTCCGTACACCGTGCCGTACGAGCTGCCGAAGTAGTTCAGCCGCGGCTCGCCGAGCCGGCTCCGGATCGCGTCCATGTCGTGCGCGACCTGACCGGCACCGAGGTGACCGCGGACGGCACCCATGGCGGCCGCGCAGTCCGCCGCGAACTTCTCGTTGGCGGCGGCGTAGGCGGCATGGGCGGTCTCGGTCAGTGGGACCGGAAGCGGCTCGGGGGCGGGCGACGGGCAGGTGACGTCGAGGCCGCGCGGGTCGAACACCACGACGTCGAACCGCGCGGCGAGGTCCGCGAACTGCTCGCGGAAGCCCGGCACCGCGAAGTTCGGGATCGACCGCGCCGGTCCGCCGGGGTTCACCAGGAGGGTGCCGAGCTTGCGGTCCCGTGCCGGGATCTTGAGCAGCGGCACGGCGAGGGTGGTGCCGTCCGGGCGGCCCCAGTCGGCCGGGACCCGGATCTCCGTGCACGACAGCCCGTCGTAGCAGTCCCGCCACGCCAGGACCTCGCCCGCGCCGGCGGCCCCGGCCCCGCCGGCGAGCAGCCCCGCCGCGGCGGTCGCGACCACCACCCGCTTGATCGATGCGTTCATGGGCCCGATTCGACCAGCCCGCCCCGCCCGGCGCGTCTGCCTTGCGGCAGACATTCCGCCCGCCGGGCCGGTCACACGGAACCCCCACCGGGTCCGAAACGTCATAGTGCCGTAAGTAACACAATCGGCCCAACGGGCGAATGACTATCAGTAGTGGTTTTGCAGAGGAAGGCAGTCCGGTGTCCGGTTCAGGAGTCGAGCTCACCCACCGTGCGATGGCGATGCTGAGGGCGGTGGCCGAGGGGCGCGCGCAGATGTCGTGCAGCTGCGAGCCCGACCTCTTCATCGACGGATTCGCCTGCTGCGATCAGATGACCGCGCACGCGCTGGCCCGCGGCGGCTACCTGCGGCCCGCCGTCGACAGCGCCGCTGGGCGCGTGCCCGCCGAGCTGACCGAGGCCGGCCGGGCCGCCCTCGCCGTCAGCGCCGCCGCCTGACGGATCTCACGGAGCGTCGCGGCCGTCGCTCGCTCGTTCGAGCACGAAAGCGGTCCCGCGCGGGCCGCTGAGCTGGCAGTCTTGTCGCCATGGCGGAGCACCCACCGGTGGACGACGAGGCGACGGTCTTCCTCCCCAGCGAGCTGCGCGGTCAGCACTGGCCGACCCGCGACCTCGACGTCTCCCGGCGGCCCTACGACGAGTTCGCCACCCAGATCGCCGCCCGGCCGCCCGCTTCGCCCGTCAGCGCCGGACGCGGCGAGGGCGCCGGTTCTTCGCTCGCCCGCTCCAGCGGCCGGATGGCCGTCGCCTCGGCCGTCAGCCGGGTCACCGGGTTCGTGGCGAAGCTGCTGCTGGCCGCCGTGGTCGGGACGCGGGTCGTCAACGACTCCTTCACCGTCGCGAACACCCTGCCCAACATCGTGTTCGAGCTGCTCTTCGGGGGCGTCCTCGCCAGCGTGGTCGTGCCGCTGCTGGTCCGCTCCCAGGACGACCCGGACGGCGGCCGCGCCTACACGCAGCGGCTCATCTCGATGGGACTCGTCCTGCTCGTCGTCGGCACGGTCGTCGCGGTGGCGATCGCCCCGGTGTTCACCGCGCTCTACGTCGACAAATCGTCTCCGACGGCCAACCCCGGGCTGACCACCGCGCTGGCCTACCTGCTGCTGCCGCAGATCCTCTTCTACGGCCTGTTCGCGCTGCTCTCGGCGATCCTCAACGCCCAGAACGTCTTCGGCCCGCCGGCTTGGGCGCCGGTGCTCAACAACGTCGTCGTCACCGGCACGCTCGTCGTGTTCGCCGTCGTGCCGGGGGAGCTGACCCTCGACCCGGTCCGGATGAGCGACCCGAAACTGCTCGTGCTCGGCCTCGGCACCACGCTCGGGATCGTCGCGCAGGCGCTCGTGCTCATCCCGGCGTTGCTGCGCACCGGGTTCCGGTTCCGCTGGCGCTGGGGCTTCGACCCGCGGATCAAGGAGTTCGGCGGGCTCGCCGCGTGGATCCTCGGCTACGTCGTGGTCAGCCACGTCGGGTTCGTCATCACCACCCGCGTGCTGACCGGCGGCACCAGCGGCGGCGTCACGGCCTACAGCTACGCGTCCCTGCTCTTCCAGCTGCCGTACGGCATCCTCGGCGTCTCCCTGCTGACCGCGCTGCTGCCCCGGATGAGTCGCGCGGCCGCGGACGGCGACACCGTGTCGCTGGTCGGCGACCTCTCGCTCGCGTCCCGCATGTCGACGGTGCTGTTCGTGCCCATCTCGGCCGTGCTGGCCGTCGTCGGCACCCCCGTCGGCATCGCGATCTTCACCTGGGGCCGCGGCACCCTGGACGACGCCGAGCGGCTCGGCCAGACCCTCGCCGTCTCCGCCGTCGGGCTGCTGCCGTTCGCGCTGGTCATGTTGCAGCTGCGGGTGTTCTACGCGATGAAGGACGCCCGCACGCCCACGCTGATCATGGTCGTCATGACGGCCGTGAAGATCCCGCTGCTGCTGCTCTGCCGCGGCCTGCTCGACGGCGAGCACATCGTCTACGGCGTGATGCTCGTGAACGGCGCCGGGTTCGTGGTCGGCGCCGTCCTCGGCCAGGTCTGGCTGTGGGTCCGGCTGGGGCACCTGCGCAGCAAGCGGTCGCTGCGGGTCGGCCTGATCACCCTGTCGGTGAGCGGGCTCGGCGTGGTGGCCGCCGTGCTCGCCGGCTACGCCGTGCCCGCGTCGCTCGGCACGATCCCCGCCGCCTGGGTGAAACTGCCGGTCCAGGGGCTGCTCGGGATGGCCGTGCCGTTCGGGTTGCTGGCGGTGCTGAAGCTCCCGGAGTTCACGCCGGTGACCCGCCGGGTGGCCGGCCTGCGACGGCGGTTCGCGGCTCGTTGACGGCTACGGCCGGGAACGCGATCCGGTTGTCTCGGAACGATAACGAGAGCGCTGCGATCAGCGCGTTTACAATTCCGGCCCGGCTTCCTAATATCCACCCGGATCAGCACTGGGGTGGTGGAGGTCGTTCATGGCGCGCAAAGCGCGTAGCCGGCGGGACCGGGTCACGGTCGACGAACTGCTGCGGGAGGCGGGGGCGCGGCCGCGCAAACCCGGCTCGCGCTCGGCCGAGGCGGCGGCCCGCCGCGGGCCCGAGCCCGAGTCGCGCGGGACGGCGGTCCGGTTCGCCCTGGCGTCGGCGGTGATCGTGGTGCTGGGCGGGCTGGTGGTGATCCTGGCGACGCGGCCGGACCCGGTGCCCGGGTCGACGCAGTTCCCGCAGCTGCAACCGGCCACGGCCGTCGTGTCGTCGACGGCGGTCGCCGCGCCGGCGCCCACCGAGACGACCACGCCGTCCCCGGTGGTGATGCACGCGCGCAAGACCCCGACCCCGACGCCCACGGTGACGGTGGAGCTGCCGCCCCCGCCGAGCACGACGCCGAAGAGCACGCCGTCCTACCCGTCTTATCCGCCCTACTACGGCTATCCCGGCTATTACGGGTGCTCCCCGTACGGCTGTCCCGGGTACGCCAACGGCCAGCCGGTGCGCTGACCCGCGAAGGCCCTCTCACCGACCCCGATGCCGGTGAGAGGGCCTCCGACAGCCCCACTACGGGCCCGTGTCAGCCGGTGTAGCCGGCGACGATCTTGGTGAACGCGTACTTGCTCTGGCTGATACCGCTGCACTCGCCGCCACCGCTGCAGTCGCGGTTGGTGGCCCAGAAGGTGAAGCGGGCCAGGTGGTGGCTCGCCGCGTAGCCGCGGATCGTGTCGAAGTTCGCGACGGTGACCGTCTCGCCCGCGTTGTCGGTCTTGCCGTTCATCGAGGAGAGGCCGCTGTGCCGGTAGGCGGTGTCGTCGTTCCAGCCGAACGTGGTCTTGAGCTGGTTCTTCAGCCCGTCGACCGCGGACTTCGTGTGCGCGGCCATGTCGCCGCCGCTGGAGAAGTCGAACGGCATGACCGACCAGACGTCGACGTTCGCGCCGATCGCCTTGGCCTGGGTGATCAGCCGCTTGCCCCAGCTGTTCGGGCCGGTGGTCTCGGTGCCGATGGTGATCACCACGCGCAGGTTCGGGTTCTTCTGCTTGGTGAGCTTGACGGCGCCCAAGATCCGGTCCTGGACCGTGTTGTTTTCGAACTCGTCGGTGTTCTCGATGTCGAGGTCGATCGCCTTGAGGCCGTAGGCGTCGATCACCTTCTGGTACGCGCCGGCCAGCGCCGAAGCCGACGTGCACTTCGAGCCCAGCTTCGTGCCGGACCAGCCGCCGAAGGACGGGATCACGTCCCCGCCCGCGTTGCGGATGTTCTGGATCATCGTCTTGTCCGAGCCGGTCAGCGAGCGGCTGCCGTCCCACTTCGGGTTGCAGCCGCCGTCCGACAGCACGAACGCCAGCGTAAACGCTTTCACGCCGGTCGCGGACATCGCCGCGGTCGGGCTGGTCTGCCCGCCCCACTGGTACAGGTACGGGGACGCGAGCACCGGGTCCACCGCGGCCATGGCCTGCGGGGCGAGCCCGATCGCCGTCGCCATCGAGGCCGAAGCCGCGACCGCGAGGGTGAGCAGACGGCGCACAGATTTCATGGGGGTCCTCCAGACGTGCAGGGTGGAGCACCTCCGGTTTGAGGCGGCGGGATCAACCCGGGAGGAGTGCTGTGTGCCACCACACAGTGGACTAGACCAATGTTTGGTGTCAACCCTTCTTCGGTCGGAAAATGACCCACGGTGTCCGGGTTCGCCGCCGAGGTGAAATTCCCCTGAAGGCGGAGTGACAGGAACCCGTATACCGGCTACTTTGCCGAAATGGTGGGGGATTCCACGGTCGCCGCCGGCGGGGAACGCCGCCCGGGCCGGTTCCTGCCCGCCGTCGTCCTGGCCCGCTGGGCGCTGTGGCGGCTGCCGCGCCGCGGCCAGGTCTGCTACTTCGTGCTGATCGACGTCCTCGCCGTCGCCGCCGTCGTGCTCGCCGCCCTCCGGTTCCCGCCGCTCGCGGCGATGCTGGTGCCGTTCGCGCTGCTCCTGGGCGGGATGCTGGTGTCGGCCGAGCTCGCGCGGCCGGTGGAGCGCCACCGCGAGGACACCCTCCTCGGCCCGGGTGTCGACACCCCGTGGATCTTCGCGGGCGTGCTCGTGCTGCGGCCGGGGCTCGCCGCCGCGCTGATCGCGCTCTCCGCGCTGCACCAATGGGTCCGGGTCCGCAGAAGACCCGTGTACCGGCAGGTGTTCGGGGCCGCGGCGACGGCGCTGGCCGGTCTCGTCGCCGGCGCCTTCCTCACCGCGACCGGCGTCCGGCCCCTCGGCGAAGTCCTCGACGCCCGCACGGTCGCCCTGCTCGCCGTCGCCGGGCTGGCGTTCCTCGCGGTGAACGCGGCGCTGGTGACGGCCGCCGACGGCCCCCGCCGTCCGCGCGAGGCCGCGGCGGGATACGCCTTCGACGCCGCGATGACCGCGCTCGGCCTGCCGCTCGCCTGGGCCGCCGGAGCGGCGCCGCTGCTCGTGCCGCTGCTGGGCGGCGCCACCGTCGTGCTGCACCGCGGCGGCCTCGGCGCCGGCCGCCGCGACCACGTCACCCTCGATCCCGGCACCGGCGTGCTGACGGCCACGTCGTGGCGCGGCGCGGCCGAGGCGCAGCTGGACCGGCTCGGCAGGCACGGCCCGGGCCCGGCGGTGCTGCTGCTCGACCTGGACCACTTCCGCCAGCTCAACGACCGCTACGGCGCCCGCATCGGCGACGCGGTCCTGCGCGCGGTCGCCGGCACGCTGCGCGACGAGGTCCGTGCGGCGGATCTCGTGGGCCGCTCCGGCGGCGAAGAGTTCGCGGTGCTGCTGCCGGGCACCGGCCCGTTCGACGCGATGGCGATCGCCGAGCGGATCCGCCTGCGCATCGCCTCGACACTGGTGGCGCTGAAGGCCTCGGGCGACGGCCCCCAGTTCGTCGGCGTGACGGTGTCGATCGGCGTGGCGGGCTGCGCGGCCGGCCTGCTCTCGGAGGCGCTGGTGGCCGCGGAGGCGGCATTGCTGCGGGCGAAGGCGGCGGGGCGCAACCGGACCGTTTGCGCCGAACCGGAATAAGTCCGCCGGCGACGGCCGTGTTCGCGGCCGCCCGGCGCGACGGTGTCCCCGGTGACCGTTTCCGGTCCGTCATCCCTTCGACGAGATGGTTCGCCCCGGCCTCAGGTTAGCGGGCGCTTACAATGGTCACGACCGGGCCGGCCGTCGTGCCCGGCCCGCGGGCGGGGCGATCTGGGAGGATCACCGGATGACGATGTCGCTGTCGGCCGAACTGTGGCCGGACGTGCAGCCGGAAACCGCGCGGCGGCTGATGCTGGCCGGCGTCGAGGCCTTCGCCAAGCGGGGCTACCACGCCACCACCACGCGGGACATCGCCGGCGCCGCGGGAATGTCCCCGGCCGCGCTCTACGTGCACTTCCCCTCCAAGGCCGCGCTGCTGTTCGCGATCAGCCGGTACGGCCACGAGCAGACCCTCGCGCTGGTCGAGAACGTCGTCGCGAAGGAATCCGATCCCGTCGAGCGGATCCGGCTGATCGTCGAGGACTTCGTGGCCTGGCACGCGCGGCGCCACACCGTGGCGCGCGTCGTCCAGTACGAGCTGCAGGCGCTGCCCGAGGAGGAGTTCGAGGTGGTCGCGCAGCTGCGGCGCCGGATCGAGCGGATCGTGCGCGAGGTGATCGCCGAGGGGGTCGCGAGCGGCGCGTTCGCGGTGTCCGACCCGCACATCTCGGCCCGGGCCGTGCTCTCGCTCGGCGTCGACGTCGCCCGCTGGTACAGCGACCGCGCGCGGCAGACGCCGACCGCGCTGGGCAAGGAGTACGGCGGGCTGGTGCTGCGCATGCTCGGCGTCACGCCTGAGACGCCCGTCACGAACTAAGCAGTCGGTCAAACCCACCGGCGAAAGCGGTCATATGCTGTCCGCTACTTCTGACACGGTGGGTCCCATGCCGAACCCCACCGTGCTGGACGTCCGGTCGCTCAACCGCGCGACGCTCGCCCGCCAGCTGCTGCTGGACCGCTCCGCCCTGCCGGTCCACGCCGCCGTCGGTCACCTGTGCGGCCTGCAGGCGCAGGAACCGCAGGAACCCTTCGCCGGGCTGTGGTCGCGGCTGCGCGCGTTCGACCCGGCGGAGCTGTCGGACCTGCTGACCGGACGTCGCGTGGTGCGGACGCACCTCATGCGCCGGACCGTCCACCTGCTCACCGCCGAGGACGTCCTGGCGTGGCGGGCGCGCTTCGACACCATGCTGCGCCAGCGGGTTCTGGGCACCTACCGCCGCGAGCTGACCGGTGTGGACCTCGACGAGCTCGCGGCCGCGGGCCGGGCGGTGCTGGCCGACGGCGAGCCGCGCTCGATGGGCGAGCTCGCGCGGGCGGTCGCCGCGCGCTGGCCCGGACCCGGGTCGCGGCCGCTCGGCGAGATGCTGATCGCCGCGCTGATCCCGGCGGCGCAGCTACCGCCCCGCGGGCTGTGGCGCACCAAGGGCGGCGTGCGCAACCTCCCGCTGTCGGCCTGGCTGGGCCGGGAGATCGAGCCGCTCGCCGAAGACGACCGGCCGCTCGTGCGGCGCTACCTGGCCGCGTTCGGCCCGGCGGCCACGGCGGACCTGCGTGCGTGGTCCGGCCTGGCCGGTCTGCCGGCGGCGGTGAAGGCCGTGCGCGAGGAACTGGTGGTCTTCCGCGACGAGCGGGGCCGCGAGCTCCTCGACCTGCCCGAAGCACCGCGTCCTGATCCGGGCACACCGGCGCCGGTGCGGTTCCTGCCCGCGTTCGACAACGCGATCCTCGGTTACGACGACCGCTCCCGGATCATCGACGACGCCCACCGCGGGCTGTCCGTGGCCGGGGAACGGGTGGTGCTGGTGGACGGCCGCGTTTCGGCGACGTGGACGGTCGACGGTGCCGCGGTGGTGGTGCGGCCGCTGCGGCGGTTGTCCCGGCCGGAACGCGGCGAGGTCGCGGCCGAGGGCAGCGCGCTGGCCGCGTTCCTGAGCGACGGCGAGAGCGACCGGGTGCGGGTGGAAACGCCCTGACCGGCAACGGGTCGCCGGCCGTGCGGTCGCCAGGCCGCCGGACCAGCTCACCCCACGGCCCTGGCGAACCGGCCGGCGACCTCCCGCAGCCGCTCGACCAGCCCGGGCGGCGCTTCCTCGACCACGAAGTCGAAGCCCCACTGCGCCAGGTAGTACGGCACGGTGTCCAGGGTGTTCGCCCCGGTCCGCACCCGGCAGCTGTGCTCGTCGACGGCCTCGACCACCCCGGCGGTGGGCGGGACGCGCCGCGCCACCGCTTCCGCCGGGGCGGCCACCCGCAGCACGAACTGGTGCGGGTAAGGCGCCGTCGAGATCTGGCGCGAGACATACGCGGCGAGGTCGTCGGCCGGAGGTTCGCGCGGGGTGAACCGGAAGCCCGCCACCGGCACGTCCGCGATCCGGTCGACGCGGAAGGTGCGCCAATCGGCGCGGTCGAGGTCGAAGGCGACCAGGTACCAGCGCCGCCCGGTGTGGACCAGCCGCAGCGGCTCGACCGACCGCTGCGTCCGCGCGCCGTCGCGGTCGCCGTAGCCGAAGCGCAGCCGCTCGTGGTCGCGGCAGGCCGCGGCGATCGCCGTCAGCACCGAGGCGTCGACCGTCGGGCCGGTGCCGGGCAGCGAGAGCGTCGCCGCGTGCAGCGCGCCCACCCGCGGCCGCAGCCGGGCGGGCAGCACCTGCTCCAGCTTCGCCAGCGCGCGCACCGACGTCTCCTCGATGCCGCTGACCGTGCCGCTCGCCGCGGTGCGCAGGCCGACCGCGACCGCGACGGCCTCGTCGTCGTCGAGCAGCAGCGGCGGCAGCGCGGCGCCCGCGCCGAGCCGGTAGCCGCCGGCCACGCCCGGGGTCGCGTGCACCGGGTAGCCGAGCGAGCGCAGCCGCTCGACGTCCCGGCGGATCGTGCGGACGTCGACCTCCAGCCGCGACGCCAGGTCGGCGCCCGGCCAGTCGCGCCGCGCCTGCAGCAGGGAAAGCAGCCTGAGCAGGCGTTCCGAAGTCCCGTACATGCCACGCAGTGTGTCAGACATCGAGGACAGCTCCGGTCCGCGATCCGCCGGATGGGGCAGCAGTCCGGTCGAACACTTGCCAGGGACCGCCCCGGCCGGAAAGAGTGGCGCATGCCGATCGACCCGGACGCGTTGCTCGCCGTCGCCCGTGAAGAAGCCGAGCTGGGCAAGGCCGAAGGCGGCGTGCCGATCGGGGCCGCGCTGTTCGACACCGCGGGCACCCTGCTCGGGCGCGGGCACAACCGGCGCGTGCAGGACGGCGACCCGTCGATGCACGCCGAGACCGCGGCGTTCCGCAACGCCGGCCGCCGCCCGCACTACCGTGACACGATCATGGTCACGACGCTCTCGCCGTGCTGGTACTGCTCCGGGCTCGTCCGTCAGTTCGGGATCGGGCACGTCGTCATCGGCGAGGCGGAGACGTTCCACGGCGGGCACGACTGGCTCGCCGGGCTCGGCGTGGAGATCACCCTGCTCGACGATCCCGCGTGCACCGCGCTGATGAAGGAGTTCATCGCCGCGCGCCCGGACCTGTGGTTCGAGGACATCGGGGTCGAGAAGTCCGAACAGGACAGTGCTTGAGGAGCCGGTATGCCGTCATCCGTTCCGCTCGTGGACCTTTCGCCGTGGTTCGCGGGCACGTCCGAGGGCCGGGCCGAGGTGGCGGCCCGGATCGACGCCGCGCTGCGTGAGTCCGGCTTCCTGCTGGTCACCGGGCACGGCGTCCCGGACGACCTGCGCACCCGGACGCGCGAGCTGGCGCGGGAGTTCTTCGCGCTGCCCGAGGACGTCAAGCAGCGCTACGCCGTCACCGTCGGCGGCCGCGGCTGGCTGCCGCCGGGCGTGGAGGCCAACGGCTACGCCGAGGGCACCGAGACCCCGCCGGACCTGAAGGAGTCGTACTCGGCGGGCGCGGACACCCGCACCGGCGTCGCCGACATCGACGGATTCTGGTTCCAGCCCAACGTCTGGCCGGCGGAGGTCCCCGGCTTCGGCGAGACGGCGACGGAGTACATGCGCCGCATGCGGGCGCTGTCGGACCACCTGCTGGAGATCTTCGCGGCGGCGCTCGGCCTCGCGGAAAGCCACTTCACGCGGCACACCGCGCACCCGACGTACACGTTCAACATCAACTGGTACCCGCCGATGAGCCGGGTCGGCGTCCCGGAGCCGGACCAGTTCCGCATCGGCCCGCACACCGACTTCGGCACGGTGACGGTCCTGGACCGCCAGGCCGGCGTCGGCGGGCTGCAGGTGTGCACGGCCGACGGCGAGTGGCAGGATGCCCCGTTCCACCCGGAGGCGTTCACGGTGAACATCGGCGACCTGATGGCCCGCTGGACGGGCGACCGCTGGCGCTCGACCCGCCACCGCGTCCTCCCGCCGTCGGCGACGGCGCCGGAAGAGGACCTGGTGTCGCTGATCTTCTTCTACGAAACCGACCACGACGCGCGGATCACGTCACTGGCGCCGCCGCTGGGCAACCGGGTCTACCCCGAGGTGATCGCGGCGGACTACCTGCGGGAAAAGCTCAACGCCATCACGATGACCTGACACCTGGTGGAGTTCCGCCACCCGCGACGTCACACTGTCTGGTGGTTCCCGAGAGTCGGCTCGGCACGAGGAGGTACCCGGGATGCCCACCGCCATCGAGTACGCGGTCGCCCAGCACTGGCACGCCCAGAACGGCTGTGGCGGCGGGCCGCCGGAGGCCAACCTGGTGCTGGCGCACAGTGGCACGTCCCCGGACGTCTCGGTGGCTCAGGCCGACGGCTGGCTCCTCGGCGGCCTGCCGGCCGTGCTGTTGCTGGCGGTCGCCGCCGCGGTCTGGAGCCGGCGGGCCGCTCGTGCGCTGTCCGGAGCGGCTGACCGGAACACGCGCGGCGGGGTGTGAGCTAGCCGGAGAAGATCTCGCCGAGGACGCGGCGCGCGTTCGCGGCCTCTTCATCGGTCCGGCCCACCGTCCGCGCGCACGTGACGAGGGTCTTCCACAGGGCCCAGCCGCGTCCGCGTGCCCAGGTCGCCTCGTCGACGGACAACCGCTCGCGGAACGCCTGCCGTCCGTCGGCCGTCAGGAGCGTCCACGCGATGGCCATGTCACACGACGGGTCGCCGATGCCGCACGTCCCGAAGTCGATGACGGCCGCCAGTTTCCCGTCGTCGCCGAGCAGGAGGTTGCCCGGGGCGAGGTCGCCGTGGAACCAGACGTCGACGCCGTCCCACGGCGCGGCCAGCGCCGTCCGCCAGATCCCGTCGGCCGGGCCGACGTCGAGGTGACCGTCCAGCGCCGCGAGCGCGCGCCGGGCCTGCGCGTCGTACGTGCGCAGGGTGGCGCCCCGGAACCAGTTGTGCTTTCCCGGCCGGGGACCGCCTTCGGTGCCGGCCTTCTGCAAGGCGGCCACGAACCCGGCCAGGTCGAGCGCGAAGGGGACGGGGTCCGAAACCCGCCCCGTGCTCGCGGGTTCGCCGGGAAGCCAAGGATTGACCGACCACGGGAACGGGTAGTCCGCGCCGGGCCGCCCGTGGGCCAGCGGCACGGGGACGGGCAGCGGCAGCTGGGGAGCGAGCACGGGAAGCCACCGCTGTTCCTTGCCGACCGCCAGGGCGTACTCGGCCGCGCTGGGCAGCCGCACCACCATCGTGTCGCCGAGGTGGAAGGTGAAGTTGTCCCACCCGACCCGTGCCACGGGCCGGACCGGGAGGCCGGCCCACCGGGGGAACTGCTCGCCGATCAAGCGGCGTACCTGTCCAACGTGGACGGTGAGGCGCTCCGGCGGGGGACCGAGATCCGGGATGACCGGGCGAGAGCGTGCGTCGACCACCCGTTCAGGCTACTCATCGCCCCTGCCCGGCGCCGCCCGGGTCGTCGCCGGTAAGCGGCCGAAAATGGTCCTCGAGCCGCTGGGGGACGGCCGTCCGGGGGCGATGCGGCAATACGCGCTGATTCGCGGCGGAGATCCAAGAGCGCGCGGATACCCGATCACCGAGGTGGGGGCGAGCACGAGCCGCGACCGGCGGACGCCGGCGCGGCTCGTCGATTCTTCAGGCGGGTTCCGCGTCGTGAAGAAGTGACAACGACGATGCCGTGGTCACTTCTTCGCGACGGCGACCTTCTTGCGCGGCGCCCGCTTGCGCGCGCCCTTCGCCGACTCCTCCGCTTCGGCGATCTGCGCCTGCTCGAAGGCGGCGATGACCTCGGAAGCCAGGCGTCCTCGCTCGGAAACCTCGTAGCCGTTCGCGTTGGCCCACGACCGGATCTGCTGGTTGCGCTCGCGGTCGGACGCGGTCGTGGTGGACGGCTGGCCGGTCGCGACGCGGACCTTGCGGCCGCCGATGCGGCGGCCCGCGCTGATGTACCGGGCCAGTTCGTCGCGCAGCGCGGCGGCGTTTTCCTCGGACAGGTCGATCTCGTAGGTGACGCCGTCGAGGGCGAACGGGATGGTGCGGGCGGCGGGCGTGCCATCGATGTCGTCGAGCATCTCGACGAGGACCTTCTGGGCCATTCCTGCTCCTTGAACAACGCGGGGACCAGCAGCGTGACGCTATTGTGACCGACGGTGAGAATTCACTGCTCCACTATGGAGTCTATACACATCCCGCCCTGCGAGGGAATTCCTCCCCACGGCGCGTTGCCTGTATCAATTGAGTACTCGTGCCGGGTCTTCGCGACGAATCCTTGATCTGCGGGAGAGAAGTCACCGCAAGCCCGGAATTGGCGACAGGGAGCAACGCGGATCTGCAAGTTGCACCCGGATGGCCGGTTCATGGGCTGTTCGGAGTAGTGGGGGAAGATAACGGCGACCGCGTCGTTCCCCGTCAGGGAGGGATCCACAATGGACACAACAGGGGCGGTTGTCGCGATCACCGGCGGCGGGACGGGCATCGGGGCCGCGGTGGCCCGGCGCTACGCGGACGAGGGTGCGCGCGTCGTGGTCCTCGGGCGGCGCCGCGAGCCGCTGGAAGAGGTGGCCGCGCGGACCGGTGCGCACGTCATCGTGTGCGACGCGAGCGTGCGCGCGGAGGCGGACGCCGCGATCGCCGAAATCACCGGGCGGTTCGGGCGGCTGGACGTCGCCGTGGCGAACGCCGGCGGGCACGGGCTTTCCCCGGTGACCGAAACCGGCGACGAAGAATGGGAACGCGCGCTGCGTGTCAACCTCTCGAGCGCGTTCGTGTTCTGCCGGGCCGCCCTGCCGTCGCTGATCGCGACCGGCGGCCAGGTGGTCGTCGTGTCGTCGCTGGCCGGGTTGTTCGCGGGCCCGAACGTGGCGGGCTACACCGTCGCGAAGCACGCGCTGGTCGGCTTGACGCGGTCGATCGCCCGCGACTTCGGGCCGCACGGCGTCCGGGCGAACGCCGTCTGCCCCGGCTGGGTGCGCACCCCGATGGCCGACGCCGAGATGGACCAGTTCGCCGCCGACGCCGGGTTCGACGGCGGCCGCGAAGAGGGGTACCGGCGGGTGACGGCCGAAGTCCCGCTCCGCCGTCCGGCCGAACCGGCGGAGATCGCCGCGGTGATCCGGTTCCTCGGCTCCCCGGAGTCGTCCTACATCACCGGCGCGGTCCTGGTGGTCGACGGCGGCGCGCACGTCGTGGACGTGCCGACGCTGGCCTTCGAGCGCGCCGGGGAGTGAAACCGTCCACAGTGGACTGAGCGCGACCGGACCAACCGCGGTTACGCCGACCGGACCGGGCGGGGCCGGCGAAGGGGTCGAATTCGACGAATTCACGAACCGCCTGTGCGGACAGCCGGTTACTCCTGGCCGAATTCCTGCCGACGGCCCTTGACGCGGGTGATCACGGCGCTGATCATTCCCGTCGGCCGACCTGGCTTTCGCGCGCCCACCCGGCGTTCCGGCGCGGGCGAGTGCGCACCTCGACGATCCGCCGTGCAGGCGTCACCAGGAGAACGAGTTGACACCGAACACATTGGACAGACGGAGTTTCCTGCGCCGGACCGCGCTGGTTCCCGCCGTCGTCGCCGCGCCCGCGTTGCTGGGCGTCCCCGCCTGGGCGGAGGAAGCCGCGTTCGTCGACGCCTACCGCACCAACGTACCGGCCAACCGGACGCCGGAGACCAACGCCGCGGTCCGGGCGCTGAGCGGGATGCAGCGGCTGTGGCGCACCGGGCCGTCGTGGGACACCGGGACCGTGCTCGACGCGGAGGTGCTGCGGGCGAACGTCCGCCACGTCGTCGCCGTCACCCGGGCCAGGACCGCCGCGGAGGCGAAGCGGGCCTTCGTCTACGACCGCCAGCACCAGTCCTACGCCGCCATCGGCGGCCTCGGACCCCTCGCGGACCTCTACCGCGGCGGCGCCAAGGCCGTCACGAGCATCACCGGCGCGCCGGACGGCACCCCCGCGACCAAGATCGACGACGCCGTCCCGGCGGACGCACCCGCGGGATCGGCGCTCGGCGCCGGCTCGTACGACTCCGAGCTCGGCCTGGTGGCCCGGCTGGTCGACACCCTGCGCGGCACCTTCGCGTCGGGCAACCCCAGCAAGTACGCCTACCAGTACCCGCGTCCGTGGCGGCTGACCGAGGACAGCCGGGTCGTCGACACCGGCCGGGTCGACTCGCTGGGCTACCCGGTCTACCGCTCCGACGTGGTCGTCGCCCCGCAGCTGCTGCGGCAGCGCAGCACCAGCCCGGTCGACGACGCCGGCTTCCCGAGCGGCCACACCAACGCCTTCCACCTGGCCTGCCTCGCGCTCGCCTACGCCGTGCCCGAGCGGTTCCAGGAGCTGGTGGCGCGGGCGTACGACCTGTCCGACACCCGGATCGTCGCCGGGATGCACTCCCCGGCCGACGTCATCGGCGGGCGGATCCTGGCCACGGCCCTGGCCGCCGCGACGCTCGCGGACCCGGAGAACGCCACGCTCAAGGCGAGCGCGCGCGAGCAGGCCCTGGCGTACTTCACCGCGAAGACCGGGACGACGGCCGACACGCTGTTCGCCCGCGCGCACACCGGCGCGGACGAGTACGGCGACCGGTGCGCGAACGCCGCCCAGGTCGCGCGGCGCGCGACGTACGGGCTCCCGCGCCGTGGCCGGAACGTCCCGATGACCGTGCCGAAGGGCGCCGAAGTACTGCTGGAGACCCGGCTCCCGTACCTGACCGCCGCGCAGCGGCGGGAGGTGCTGCGCACGACCGCGTTCCCGGCGGGCCACCCGCTGCTCGACGGCCCGGAGCAGTGGGGGCGGCTGAACCTGTTCGCGGCCGCCGACGGGTACGGCGCCTTCGACGCCGACGTCCGCGTCGAGCAGGACGCGGCTCGCGGCGGGTTCCACGCGAACGACAGCTGGCGCAACGACATCGGCGGCCTCGGCGGGCTCACCAAGGCGGGCAGCGGGACGCTGACGCTGCACGGCGACAACAGCTACCGCGGCGGCACGCGGCTGACGGCGGGCACGCTGGCCGCGGCGTCGGCGTGCGCGCTCGGCACCGGGGCCGTCGAGGTGACGGGCGGTGTCCTGCGAGTCTCCGGCCTGCGCGTGGGCGGGTACCACCAGGCCGGCGGGACGTTGTCCGTGCGGCCCGGCGCGGGCCCGGCGCTGGCCGTTTCCGGCACGGTCGCCCTGGGCCCGGGCAGCACGCTGGAGATCCAGGTGGACGGCTCGTGCCCGGTCCGGGAGATCCCGGTGCTGAGCGCCCGCCGCGTCCAGGGACGGTTCGCCGTCGTCAAGGCCGACCGCCCGGGCTTCCGGGTGGTCCCGCGTTACACCCCGACCGGCTTGTCCCTCCGAATCCTGCGGGAGTTCTCGTGAAGAAACGCCTTGCCGTCCTGACCGCCGTGGCCGCGGCGTGCGCGCTGGCCCCGGCCGTCGCGCACGCCGACGCCACCGACGGCGGCAGCTTCTCGGTGCTGAGCTACAACGTCGCCGGCCTGCCGGAAGCCATCAACAGCGCGCCGAAGCCGCGGGAGCCGGCCACGACGGCGATCGGGCAGCGGATCGGCGCGTACGACCTGGTGCACGTCGAGGAGGACTTCAACTTCCACGCCGCGCTCTACGCCGCCGACAACCACCCGTACCGCACGCCCACCAGCGGGGGCGCCGGGATCGGCAGCGGCCTGAACACGCTTTCTTCGCTGCCCTACGACACCGACGACTTCGAGCGCGCGCGCTGGAAGTCCTGCCAGCTCGACTCGGGGGACTGCCTGACCCCCAAGGGCTTCACGTTCATGCGGCTCCGGCTGGCCGAAGGCGTCTACACCGACGTCTACAACCTGCACACCAACGCCGGGACCAACGACGGCGACGAGGCGTCCCGCGCGTCGAACCTGGCGCAGCTGACGGACTTCATCCGGACGCACTCGGCCGGGAACGCGGTCATCGTCATGGGCGACACCAACACGCGCTACACCCGCGCGGCCGACACGATCGCCCAGTTCGCCGGGGACAACGGCCTCACCGACGCCTGGGTGAAGCTCGTGCGCGGCGGCGTGGCACCCGCGCCCGGCAGCCCCGCGCTGCTCTGCGACGCGCAGGTCACGAACGACTGCGAGGTCGTCGACAAGATCCTTTACCGCGGCAGCAAGCTCGTTTCGCTCACCGCGACGGCGTACAACAACGAACACGCGAAGTTCCTCGACGACGCCGGCCGGATGCTGTCGGACCACGACCCGGTCACGGTCCGGTTCGACTGGACGCGCAACCCCGCGCTGCGGCTTTCCGACCAGTACGGCGGCCCGCACGGCGACTACTTCACCGACGTCGACGCCGTGCCGGCCGGGGCGCGCGTCCGGACGTGGTCGTTGCGCGCCGGGAACCGGGTCGACCAGGTCGGCGTGACGCTGGAGAACGGCACGACCCTCGCGCACGGCGGATCCGGGGGGACGGCGTCGTCGCTGACGATGGGCAGCGGCGAGTACGTCACGACGGCGACCTTGTGCCAGGGCAAGTACAACAACACGACGCGGATCTTCTCGGCCCGGTTCACCACCAACCTCGGGCGGGTGCTCGCGGGCGGCTCGACGACGTCGGACTGCGTGACGCGCACGGCCCCGGCCGGCTGGCAGATCGCGGGCTTCCACGGCCGTTCCGGCGACGAGCTCGACAAGGCCGGCTTCGTCTACACCCAGCGCTAGCGCATTCCCGGGCGGTGGCGTTCCGTGCGCCACCGCCCGGTGCTTTTACCGGTCAGTGACGTTGTTCACGAGTGGTGTTGTCGACATCGAGGTGAACAATGAGCGTCATTGTGGTGACCTCGAAGTCGACTCGGAGCCGGTGAGGGGTGAGGCGGAATGCTGGAGCGGACGACAGGGGATCCCCTGCCGGGCGGCGCCGCCGTACTGCCGGACCCCGGGCGCGCGATCGGCGTGCTCACCTCGACGCTCGCCACGCTGGGCAACAGCCGGACGCTCGACGCGATCGCGCAGGCGGCCGCCGCCGATGGGTACGCCGTCAAGCTGATGTCACTCGGCAAGCCGACCCGGTCCGCGGTGACGCGGGCGTTCCGGCAGCTCGGGACGCAGAACGTCGAGGGCATGGTCGTCCTCGTCGAGGAATACGACCTGGACTGGCCCGGCATCGAGTTCCCACGGGACGTGCCCGTGGTGGTGGTCGACTCGAACCCCCGCGCCGGCTACCCGGCCGTCGACACCGATCAGGCGCAGGGCGCCACGCTGGCGACCGAGCACCTCCTCCGCCTGGGCCACGAAACGGTCTGGCACATCGCGGGACCGACGGATTCGTTCGCGGCCGAGCGCCGCGAACAGGCCTGGCGCGCGACGCTGAACCGGTTCGACCGCCGGGTCCCGCTGCCGGTGGTCGGGGACTGGACGGCCGAATCCGGCTACACACTGGGGCGGATGCTGTGCCACGACCCCGCGGTGACGGCGGTGTTCGCGGCGAACGACCAGATGGCGCTGGGCCTGCTGCGCGCGCTGCACGAAGCGGGGCGTTCGGTGCCGGGCGAGGTGAGCGTGGCGGGTTTCGACGACATGCCCGAAGCGGCGAGCTTCTGGCCCCCGCTGACGACGGTCCGGCAGTCGTTCTCCGAGCTGGGCCGCCGGGTGGTGCGGACGTTGCTCGACGAGACGGCGACGGGAATCCGGGTCACGGCGGTCGAGCCGGTGCCGGTGTCGTTGGTGGTGCGGGGGAGTACGGGGCCGCCGCCCTGGTGATCGGTCAGCTCCACGCCACGGGCAGGCGGTCGACCCCGTAGATCGGGTGGGTGTGGCGGAAGGGCAGCTCCTCCTCCGCCGCGGCGAGTCGCAGGGCGGGCAGCCGCCGCAGCAACGCCGTGAGCGCGACCTCCAGTTCGAGCCGGGCCAGGTGGTGGCCGAGGCAGAGGTGCTCGCCGTGGCCGAACGCCAGGTGGTGGTTGGGGGTCCGGCCGAGGTCGGCGGGGCCGGGGAACCGGCCGGGGTCGCGGTTGGCGATGTCCGCCGCGGCGATGACACCGTCGCCGGCGCGGATGGTCACCCCGCCGATCGGCACGTCGGCGGTCGCGACCCGGCGCCGTCCGGTGTGGGTGATCGTCAGCAGCCTCAGGAGCTCGTCGACGGCGGTGGCGGGCGGGCCGTCCGGCCGCCGGAAGGTCTGGGCGTGCCGGGGGTTCCGGAGCAGGAAGGCGACCGACAAGGCGATCTGGTTGGCGGTCGTCTCGTGCCCGGCGACGAGCAGCAGGACGGCCATCGACACCGCCCCGGCCCGGTCGAGCCGGCCCGGTTCGACCTGCTGTGCGTTCAGCCTGCCGAGCAGGTCGTCGGCGCGCCGGTTCCGCAGGAGGCCGCCGAGGTAGCGGGCGAGGTCGGCCGTGGCGGCGCGGTTGGCTTCCCCGGATGCGGAGTCGTCGACCATCACGCGGGCGCGTTCTTCGAAGAACTCGTGGTCTTCGTAGGGCACGCCGAGCAGATCGGCGATGACGATCGACGCCAGCGGCAGCGCGTAGGCCCGGACGAGGTCCGCGGGTTCCGGCCCGACGGTGAGCCGGTCGAGCAGTTCGGCGGCGGTGCGTTCGACGGCGGGCCGGAGCGCGGCGATGCGGCGCGGGGTGAACTCGGTGATCAGCATGCGGCGCAGGCGGGTGTGTTCGGGGGCGTCCATGCTGATGAACGAGCCGGCGCCCCGCCGCCGCGCGCGGCCGGCCGGACCGCGCGCGGGATAGCCGGGCCGCGCGGGGTCGACGGAGAACCGCCGGTCGGCGAGCACGGCGCGGACGTCGTCGTAGCGGGTGAGCAGCCACGGGGTGCTGCCGTCCCAGATCCGCACCCGGCTGATGGGCGCGTCGCGCTGCAGCTGCGCGAGCCGCGGCGGTGGGTCGTAGGGGCAGTCGCGGGGGAAGGGGAATGGTTCGGTCACGCGTCCTCCTGGTCGTCGGCGCGTTGGGTGGGCCGTGGTGGTGGGGCGTGGAGGTGGTTGCGGGGGAACGGAAAGAGCTTGCTCACGCGTCTTCCTGGTGGTCGGAAGAGGCTCGCTCACACGTCCTCCGCGGTGTGTTCGCGCGGCCGCGGCGCCGGTTGGTCGGCGAGGCGCTCGAGCAGGGGAGCGGCCAGCCTCAAGAGGCCGATCTCGGTTTCGGTGAGCTCGTCGAGCGCCGAGGCCAGCCAGGTGTCGCGTTCGCGCATGTCGTCCTGCAGGGCCGCCGTGCCCCGGCCGGTGAGGGCCAGGACGGCGCCGCGGCCGTCGTTTTCGTTGGGGGCTCTGGTGATCAGCCCCTCGGTCTCGAGCTCGGCGAACACCTTGGTCAGCGCCTGCGGCCGCTGCCCGTCGGCGGCGGCGATTTCGCCGGGGCTGGCGGTGCCGTGCCGGAACAGGTAGCCCAGCACGCCGACCTTGGCCGGGCTCAGGGCGTGGGCCGGGCGGGCGCCGCGCAGCCGCCGCGCCAGCCGCAGGACTCCTGATCGCACCGCCCGGGCCGCGGCGAGTTCATCTTCCACGATTAGTACTGTACTTATTACTACCTTGGCGGTCAAACAAGAAAAAGACCGAACAAGTAGTCAAGCAAGCATTACTAACTGTGCGAGGGTGTTTCGACGAGGTTCGAAGGACCCTCCGGGCGGATGACCGGCTCGGCATACTCCGCGGGTCCTGCTCGTCGATCGTCACGAGGAGAGCCATGAAACGAACGCTGTCCGTCCTGTTCATCGTCGCCGCGGCGCTGATGTCGTTGCTGGGCACCGCGTCCGCGGCCCCCGCCGTGCCCGCGCCGGCTTCGGCCCTGGCCCTGTCCTGCCCCTCCGGCGACCTGTGCGTGTGGCCGGTCAGCGACGGCAGCAGCAGCCGCTGCAGCTGGTCGAACGCCGACAACGACTGGCAGGCCGGGTCGGTGCGGTGCTCCTGGTCGTCGTCCCGGGCGGTGATGGTCGCCTACAACCACGGGACCAGCTCGTCCTACGACAGGGTGTGCCTGTACACCGGCGCGAACTACACGGGCAGCGCCTACTACATCCGCCAAGGCGTGCAGACCGGCCCGGCGTTCCCGGGCGTGAAGATCCGCTCCCACAAGTGGGTCGCCGGCGCCGGCGGCACCACCTGCTGATCACGGGGGCCGCCCGGCAGTGTCCTGAATGGACACTGCCGCGGTGGCCCCGCCGTGTTCACCGGTCCGCGCCGAGCAGCCGCAACCCCAGCGGCGTGATGAGGTGCCGGGCCAGGTTCTCGTGGCGTTCGGTGGTGATGAGCCCCGCCTCGCGCAGGACGCGGGTGTGGTGGCTCACCGTGGCGGGAGCGACGCCGACCACCCCGGCCAGCCGGGTGGTCGTGTTCCCGCCGATCACCGACCGCAGGATCGACGCCCGGGTGGCGCCCAGCAGTGCGGTGACGTGGTCGCCGGCCGGGCGCCCGCCGGCCAGGAGCCGGGCCTCGGTGCGGACCGGGAACGCCAGCACCGGGCGCAGCCGGGGATCCGCCAGGGCCACCGGGTGGTGCAGGGCGAAGTAGCAGGGGATCAGCACGAGCCCCCGGCCGTCGAGGTGCAGGTCCCGGTCGTGCGGGTAGTCGACCGACAGCACCGGCGGATCCCACCGCGCGGCCCGGCCGAGCCCGCGCAGCGGCCCTTCCGGCCCGCCGTGCAGGTACCGCTGGATCCCGGCGGCCACGTCGGCGCGCCGCCCGTCCTCGATCGCCGGCAGGTGCGGCTCGATCGCGGACCGGAAGTAGACCCGCAAGTCCCGTCGCAGCTGCCGGAGCGCGGCCGGCTTTCCCCGGGCGAGGTCGTGCAGCAGGCTCGCCGCCGGATCGGACGCCGGACGGATGCGGCCGATCTCCTCGCGCAGGCGCCGCGAGGAGACCGACAGGACCGCGTCGATGCCCTCGTCGATGCCGGTCACGTCCTGGGCGGGGGTCAGCAGGTCCGGGAAGTAGGCCGCGTGCGGCGCCACGGTCACCACGGTGTGCAGTGCCCTCCGCAGCCGCGTGTCGTGGGCGGCCTGCTCGCGCACGAACCGGCGCCACCGGGCGAAGGACAGCGCGCCGTCCGCGTGCTGCAGGATCTGGGCGCTGCTGACGATCTCCCACATCAGGTCCGGTTCCGGCTTCAGCCGCGTGTGCGCGAGATCCGCGTCGGTGAAGTGGATGCGCAACCGCGGCAAGTCGTCCCCCGGAACGGTCGGTGGCCCTCCTGACCAAAGTGTCGTCCGGGGGTGCCCGCGTACACCGCCGGTCCGCGCAACGCCCGATGGGAGGTTCGGCTCAGCCGAGCGGAACGCTCATCGAGCGGGCCGGGATGGCGTCGAGCGCGGCGAGCGTGGCCGCGTCGAGCACGATGTCGCCGGCCGCCATGTTCTCCTCCAGGTGCGTCACGCTCGCGGTGCCCGGGATGAGGTGGGTGTTCGGGGTGTGGTGCAGCAGCCAGGCCAGGCCGATCTGCGCCGGCGTGCGGCCGAGGGCCCGCGCGGCCTGCCGGACCGCCGGCTCGTCGGTCACCACCGGCATTCCGGGGAAGGCGCCGCCCAGCGGGAAGAACGGGACCCAGGCGATGTCCTCCGCGACGCACAGGGCCAGCATGTCCTCGTCGTCGCGCCCGACGAGGTTGTAGGCGTTCTGCACGCAGGCGATGCCGGCCGGGAGGGCCCGGCGCAGGATGTCGAGGGTGATGCCGCTGAGCCCGATCGCGCCGATCTTGCCCTCGTCGCGCAGGGCCGTCATCACCGCGAGCTGGTCGTCGAGGTCGACGAGCTGGTCGCCTTCGGCGAGCAGGCCGGGCCGCCGGTCGGCGCGGCGCAGGTTCACCAGCGGGATCTCCTCGAGGCCGAGCGCCCGGAGGTTGTCCTCGACGCTCGCGCGGAGCTCTTCGGGCCGTTGCGCGAGGCGGAGCGGGATCGGCGCGCCGGGGTCGGGGTCCGCGCCGACCTTGCTCGCGACGAGGACGTCGTCCCCCGGCCGGATCGCCTGGCGGATGACGTCGTTGACGAAGCCGTTTCCGTAGAACTGGGCGGTGTCGACGTGGTCGACGCCGAGTTCGAAGGCGCGGCGCAGGAGCGCGACGGCCGCGCCGGGGTCGCCGTGCAGGCTTTCGAGCCGCATGGCGCCGTACCCGACGCGGGAGACGGCACGGCCGGCCAGGAGAGAAGACATGGTTGTCCCGCTTTCGTGCGATGATGGCGAAGCGGAGGAGCCTCCGCTAACCGCAAGGTAGCACAACCGGAGGTGCCTCCGCTTTGTCTTCGCCCGAATCGCCGTCCCGTCCTGCCCGTTCCGACGCGCGCCGCAACCGCGAGAAGCTCATCGCGGTCGCGCGACGCGCCTTCGCGACGGCCGACGGCGCCGTCGCCCTCGAAGCGATCGCCCGCGAGGCGGGGGTCGGGATCGGCACGCTCTACCGGCACTTCCCGACGCGCGAGGCGCTGGTCGAGTCGGTGTACGCGGCCGAACTCGACGACGTCACGGCCGGCGCTCCGGCGCTGCTGGCCGAATTCCCGCCCGAAGTCGCGCTGCGCGCGTGGATGGACCGCTATGCGGCTTTCGTCGAGGCGAAACGGGGAATGGGCGACCTGCTCCGCGCGAGCGTGGCTTCGGGGCGCATCGCGACCCCGGCGACGCGCCGGCGGCTCACGGCGGCGATCGGGGCGATTCTGGAGCGCGGGGCGAGCGCGGGCACGCTGCGGGCCGACGTCGACCCCGAGGACGTCGTCCTGATGCTTCTCGGGGTTTTCCTGGCCACCGCTGATCGGGACGCGGAGCGGATCGGGCGGTTGCTCGATCTCGTTGTCGACGCCGTCCGCCCGAAAGTTGCGGAATGACCGGCCGGTAAGGCACTTCTGCGAAGTGCTCGCGCCGCACTCGTTACGCTCCATTCGGGTGATACCCGGTGGGCCGCGACTTTCGTTCCCCGCATACTGACTGGTATCCCGGCCGTTCTCCGGTGGCGACTGAGGGCTTCCGGTGACGGCGAGTCTTCGCAGGTGAGCGCGTCGCCGCGAAGTCAAACCTCCCAATCGAGGTAACATTTTCCGGCAGAAGAGTGAACAATAACGCGCTGTGAACTACTCCCCGTTCGGGCTCTCTTCCGCGTTTTTTCGGCATTTCTCTTAATGCTCCGTTCGGCGGTACGAGCAGGGCTTCTGCTGGGTAGCGTGAGGCCAATCCGGCTGGTCTTGGGGGGCCTCTCGACCGCCGGATGACTACCTGTCGCACAAGAACACCGGTTGTCGCGAGCGTTCGACTGCCGCTGGGGCCGAATCGGTACCGCGGTGGCGATCGTCGAAAACGGAACTGTTTCT
Source organism: Amycolatopsis sp. NPDC021455 (assembly GCF_040640995.1). Classification (NCBI taxonomy): domain Bacteria; kingdom Bacillati; phylum Actinomycetota; class Actinomycetes; order Pseudonocardiales; family Pseudonocardiaceae; genus Amycolatopsis; species Amycolatopsis sp. NPDC021455. The sequence continues at coordinate 46,907 of NZ_JBFACT010000019.1, forward strand.
CCGGCTTCGCTGCGCGGCTTCACGGCGGAAAGGATCACTGTGTCGCGCGCTTGTTCCGTCGCGTTCACCTGGCGTTCGAAGTGCCGGGACGTTTATTGAACGAGTGGCAAGAAGCGACCCCGCGCTGACGTCCCCCTGTGCTCGAAAGGTTCCCGCAATGCCGCGATACGACGTCTCGATTCCTGCCGCCGTTGTGCCGGGAGACGAAGACAGTTCGACCCTCGCCGGACTGGTCGGCGCGCAAACCGCCCGTACCCCGGAAGCGCTTGCGTTGACCGGTGCCGACGGCACGATGACCTATGCGGCGTTGAACGCGCGGGCGAACCGGTTGTCGCGATTGCTGGTGCGCCACGGCGCCGGTCCGGAACGCGTCGTCGCGCTCGTCCTGCCGAGGTCGGCCGACCTGGTCGTCGCGCAGCTGGCGGTGGCCAAGGCCGGCGCCGCCTTCCTGCCCGTCGACCCCGGCCAGCCCGCCGAACGGATCGCGTTCATGCTCGCCGACGCGCGGCCGGTGCTCGTCGTGACGCGTTCGTCCGTGCACCGGGCCGGTACCGAGCCGGCCACCACCACCCTCCACCTCGACGAGCCCGGGCTGCTGGACGGCCTACCCGGCGACGACCCGGACCAAACGCGTCCCGCGCACGTCGACAACCCGGCCTACCTCATCTACACGTCCGGCTCGACCGGCGTCCCCAAGGGCGTGCTCGTCACCCACCGCGGCTTGGCCGGCTTCGCCGCCGCGATGCGGGAGCGCTACGACGTGCGGCCCGGCGACCGCGTCCTGGAGTTCTCCTCACCCAGCTTCGACGCCTCGATCCTGGAGCTGTGCATGGCGTTGCCGACGGGCGCGGCGCTGGTCGTGCCGCCGCCCGGGCCGCTGCTCGGCGACCGGCTCGCCGAGGTCCTGGCCGCGGAAAAGGTGACCCACGCGCTGGTCCCGCCGGTCGCGCTGGCCACCCTGTCACCGGAACACGCCGCCGCGCTGCCGGACTTCCGGACGGTGATCGTCGGCGGGGACGCCTGCCCGCCCGAACTGGTCCGGACCTGGGCGCCCGGGCGCCGGATGATCAACTCCTACGGCCCCACCGAGTTCACCGTCGTGGCGACCTGGAGCGACCCGCTCGTCCCCGGCGGCACGCCCCCGATCGGCCGTCCGCTGCCGGACGCGACCGCGTACGTGCTCGACGAGGCCCTGCGCCCGGCCACCACCGGGGAGCTCTACCTCGCCGGCCCGAAACTGGCCCGCGGCTACCTCGACCGGCCCGGGCTGACCGCGAGCCGGTTCGTGGCCGACCCGTTCGGCGGTCCCGGGGCCCGGATGTACCGGACCGGCGACGTCGTCCGCCGGACCGCCGCAGGCGAGCTGGAGTTCGTCGGGCGGACCGACCACCAGGTCAAGATCCGCGGCTTCCGGATCGAACCCGGCGAGATCGAAGCGCTGCTGCTGAGCCGCCAGGACGTCCGGGAGGCGGTCGTCGTCGCCCGCGAGGACCGGCCCGGTGTCAAACGCCTGGTCGCCTACTTCGCCGGCGACGCCGATCCGGCGGCCTTGCGCACGGCCGCGGCCGACCGGCTTCCGCCATACATGGTCCCGGCCGCGTTCGTCCCCCTGGACGCGATGCCGCTGACCCACCACGGCAAGCTCGACCGCGACGCGCTCCCGGAACCCGATTGGCAGGCGCAGGTCCAGGCCGCCCACACGCCGCCCCGGACCCCGGTCGAGCACGCGCTCGCCGAAATCTGGGCCGACGTCCTCGGCGTGCCGGACATCGGGGTCGACGCCGACTTCTTCGAACTCGGCGGCGATTCCATCCTCGGGGCGCGGGCACTCGCCCGCATCCGCGCGCGGTTCGGGGCCGACCTGTCCCCGCGGGTGGTGTTCGACGCCCGCACCATCGCGAGACTCGCCGAGCTGCTGCCGGCTCGATCCAGCACTCCGGCCGGCCGGATCGAGCCCGTGGCGCACGACGCCGTGGTGCCGCTCTCGCCGGTGCAACGCCGTCTCTGGGTACTCGACCAGCAGAACCCCGGCAGCACCGAATACAACGCCGGAGTCGGCCTCACCCTGTCCGGCCCGCTGGACCGCGAGGCCCTGCGCGCCGCCTTGGACGCGCTGGCCGCGCGGCACGAGTCGCTGCGGACGACGTTCCGGACCGTCGACGGCGAGGGCGTCCAGGTCGTCGCCGACGAGGGAACCGTCCCGCTGCGGGAAGCCGACGCCGAGGCGGACCTGGACGCGCAGCTCGCGGCCGAACTGGACCGCCCCTTCGACCTCACGACCGGCCCGCTCACCCGGGCCACGCTGATCCGCCGCGGCCCGGGCGAACACCTGCTTCTGCTGTGCCAGCACCACATCATCACCGACGGCTGGTCGGTGGGCCTGCTCGTCGACGAGCTGGCCGCGCTCTACGCGGGGGAGAAGCTCGCGCCCCTGGAGATCGGCTACCGCGACTACTCCCGGTGGCACCGCGAGCGGCTGGCCGGGCCGCTGCGCGAGCGGCAGCTGGCGTACTGGCGCGAGCAGCTCGCCGGCCTCGAACCCCTGGACCTGCCGACCGACCGGCCCCGCCCGCCCGTCCGCGCCACCGAGGGCGCGATCCGCCGGTACGAGCTGCCCGCCGGTCTCGCCGAATTGGGCGCCGCCACCGGCGCGACCCTGTTCACGACGCTGACCGCGCTCGTCCAGGTGCTGCTGGCCCGGTACACCGGGCAGGACGACGTCGCCGTCGGCACCGCGGTGTCCGGCCGCGACCACGACCAGCTCGAGCGGCTCGCCGGGTTCTTCGTCAACACCCTCGTCCTGCGGTCCGCGGTCGATCCGGGCCGGCCGTTCGACGAGTTCCTCGGCCGGGTCAAGGAAACGACGCTGGCGGCCTTCGCCGCCGGCGAGGTGCCCTTCGACCAGGTCGTCGACGACCTGCGGCCGGCCCGCGACCCGAGCCGGACCCCGCTGGTGCAGGTGCTGCTGGTGTTGCGGCAGGACCTCGTCCGGCCCCGGGAGGCGGGCGCCCTCCGCCTGGGCGAGCACGATCTGCCCCGCCCCCGGGCCCGGTTCGACCTGGTGCTGGAGTTCCAGCCGCAGGGCCGGAGCGTGGCGATCGAGTACGACACCGCGCTCTTCGACGCCGAGACGATCGACCGCTTCGCCGGGCACCTGCGGGTGCTGGCCGAGGCGGTGGTCGCCGATCCACGCCGGCCGGTCGCCGAGCTGCCGCTCATGGGCGACGCCGAGCTGGCCCACCTGGAAGACCTGGCGCGCGGGCCGGTGCTCGAAGCGCCGGAAACCACGCTGCCGCACCTGTTCGAGGCCCAGGCGGCCCGGACACCGGACGCGGTCGCCGTCGTCTGCGAGGACCGCTCGCTCACCTACCGCGAGCTCGACGAGCAAGCCAACCGGCTGGCTCGCGTCCTGGCCGAGCGGGGCGCCGGGCCCGAGCGGTTCGTCGCCGTCTCCCTGCCGCGCACGGAACGGATCCTCGTGGCGCTGCTCGGCGTGCTCAAGTCCGGCGCCGCCTACCTCCCGGTCGATCCGGCCTACCCGGTCGAGCGGAAGGAGCTGATCCTCGACGACGCCGCCCCGGCCCTGCTGCTCACCCCGGACGGCCGGAGCCCCGGATCGGTGCCCGCCCTGGCGTTCGACGACCCCGCCCTGCTCGACGGCCGGTCCCCGGCACCGCTCGGCCGCGCCACGAACCCGGACCACCCGGCCTACGTGATCCACACATCCGGCTCGACCGGCCGCCCCAAGGGCGTCGTGGTCGCCCACCGCAGCGCCGCGAACCTGATGGCGTGGGCGGGAAACGACTTCCGGGACGTCTTCCGGCCGGAGTCCACAGTGGTCGCTTCGACGTCGCTGAACTTCGACGTCTCGGTGTTCGAGATCTTCGCGCCGCTGATGACCGGCGCCACCGTCGAAATCGTCCGGGACGTGCTGGCCCTCGGCGAGGGCGAGCACGACGACCGGCCGGTCGGCCTGGTCAGCGGCGTGCCCTCGGCGTTCGCCCAGCTGCTCGCCCAGGGCGCGGTCTCGGTCCGGCCGTCCACTGTGGTCCTGGCCGGTGAGGCGCTGACGCTGCACGCCTTGCACGACATCCGGAAAGCCTTGCCGGACAGCCGGATCGCGAACATCTACGGGCCCACCGAGTCCACTGTGTACGCCACGGCGTGGTACCACGACACCGACCGCACCCCGCCGATCGGCCGTCCGATCGCCGGGATCCGCGCGTACGTGCTCGACCGCGGGATGCGGCCGGTCCCCGTCGGCGTGCCGGGAGAACTGCACCTCGGCGGCGCCGGCGTGGCCCGCGGCTACCTCGGCCGTCCGGGCCTGACCGCCGGGCGGTTCGTGGCCGACCCCTTCGGCGGGCCGGGCGCCCGGATGTACCGGACGGGCGACGTCGTCCGCTGGACCACCCGCGGCGAGCTGGAGTACCTGGGCCGCGCCGACGACCAGGTCAAGATCCGGGGCTTCCGGATCGAGCCCGGGGAGGTCGAGGCCGCGCTGCGGCAGCACCCGGACGTGACCGAGGCGGTGGTGGTCGCGCGCACCGACGCCGGGCACCAGCGGCTGGTCGCCTACGTCGTCCCGGAGGCTCCCGCGGACCTGCGGGAGTTCCTCGGCGCCTCGCTGCCTGCCCACCTCGTGCCGTCGGCGTTCGTGCCCCTCGACCGGCTGCCGCTCAACCCCAGCGGCAAGCTCGACCGGCGCGCCCTGCCCGCCCCGGACTGGGCGGGCGCCACCACCCGCGTCGCGCCGCGCACCGAGACCGAACGGCTCCTCGCCGCCATCTGGGCCGACGCCCTCGGGCTGCCCGAGGTCGGCGTCGAGGACAACTTCTTCGAACTCGGCGGCGACTCCATCCTCGGCATCCGGCTCGTCTCCGAGGCCGCGAAGGCGGGCCTGCGGATCACCACCAAGGACGTCTTCCGGCACCAGACGATCGCGGCCCTCGCGGCGGCGGCCGGGGTCGCCGCACCCGTGGCCGAGCGGGCGGCGGCGACCGGCGAGGTGATCGTCACCCCGATCCAGCACTGGTTCCTCGACACCGACCCCGCCGACCCGGACCATTTCGTCCAGCAGCTGGGCGTCCGGCTCGCCGACGACGTCGACGAAGACCGGCTGCGGACCGCGGTGAACACGGTCGTCGCCCACCACGACGCCTTCCGGCTGCGCTTCCGCCGTAACGCCGATGGCTGGACGCAGGAGTACGCCGCTCCCGGCGAAGTCGACGTGTTCGGCGCGAAGATCGACATCGAACGCGGTCCGCTCGTGAGCGCGGAACTCACCGGCACGACGCTGCGCCTGGCCGTGCACCACCTCGTCGTGGACGGCGTCTCGTGGCGGATCCTCCTGGAGGACCTCGACCACGCCTACCACGGGCGCGCCCTCAGCGCCCGGACGACGTCCTTCCAGGAATGGGCGAACCGGCTCGCCGAGCACGACTTCACCGGCGACCTCCCGTACTGGCAGGCGGTCGAGGGCGCCCAGGTCCCCCTGGACACCGACGGCGCCAACACGGTGGCGAGCACCCGGACGGTCACCACGCGGCTCGGCGCCGAGCTGACCCGGGCGCTGCTGCAGGATGTCCCGGGCGTCTACCGCACCCAGGTCAACGACGTGCTGCTCGCCGCACTCGGCGGGGCATTGCGGCGCTGGAGCGGCGCCGAGCGCGTGCTGGTCGATCTCGAAGGCCACGGGCGCGAGGACGTCTTCGACGATGTCGACCTGTCCCGCACGGTCGGCTGGTTCACGTCCCTGTTCCCCGTCGCCCTCGACGTGCCGGACGACGGCGCCGCGACCCTGCTCAAGTCCGTGAAGGAACAACTGCGCGCGATCCCGGCCCGCGGCCTGTCCTACGGCGTGCTGCGGCACCGCGCCGAGACTGCTCCCGCGGTGGGGCCCCGGCTCAGCTTCAACTACCTCGGCCGGTTCGAGGCCGAGGGTGGGCTGTACCGGGGCCTCGAACGGGAACTGGAACTCGAGCAGAACCCCGAGGACGTCCGCGCGCACGCCGTCGACGTCGTCGCCCGGGTGACCGAAGGCCGCCTGGAGATCACCTGGTTCTACTCGGAACAGCTCCACGAGGAAGCCACGATCCGCACGGTCGCCAACGACCTCGTCCACGGTCTCACCGAAATCGTCGCGCACTGCACCGAACCGGGCGCCGGCGGCCGCACGCCGTCGGACTTCCCCCTGGCGGCCCTCGATCAGTCCACTGTAGACCGACTCGCCGGCGACGGCCGGGACGTCGAGGACATCTACCCGCTCACCCCGGCCCAGGCCGGGATGCTGTTCCACCGGCTCACCGGCGGCGGCCGCCACGCCTACCTCCAGCAGGTGACGTTCGTGCTGAGCGACGTCCCCGACCCCGAGGCTTTGGCCCACGCCTGGCAGCGGGTCGTGGACCGGACGCCGGTGCTGCGCACCCAGGTCGTCTGGGACGGGCTCGACGAGCCCGTGCAGGTCGTCCACCGGCAGGTCACCCTGCCCGTCGACCACCGGGACTGGACGACCGCACCCGAAGACCTGGACACGGTGCTGGCGGCCGACCGCGACGCCGGACTGGACCTGGGCGAGCTCCCGCTGATGCGGTTGCTGCTCGCCCGCGTCTCGGCGACCGAAGTCCGCGTGGTCTGGACGTTCCACCACCTCCTGCTCGACGGCTGGAGCCTCTTCCAGGTCCTCGCCGACGTCTCGGCCGCGCACGCCGGGCGGCCCCTGCCCGCCCGCCGCCCGTTCCGCGACCACGTCCGGTGGCTGTCCGAACAGGACACGCCGGCGGCGGAACGGTTCTGGCGCGAGCAGCTTTCGGGACGGCCCGAGCCGGCCCGGCTGCGCACCGACCACGCGCCCGACGGTCACCCGGTCGAGTCGACGGCCGCGCTGCGGATCCAGCTGCCCTCGGCGCCGCTGCGCGCGGCCGCGCAACGCCACGGGCTGACCCTCAACACGCTCGTCCAGGGTGCCTGGGCGATGCTGCTTGCTCGTCACACCGGACGGCCGGAGGTCTGCTTCGGCACCACGGTCGCCGGACGGCCCGCCGAACTGCCCGGCGCCGACGAGATCACCGGCATGTTCATCACCACCCTGCCGGCCGTCGCCGACGTCGACGAGCGCGCCCGTGCCGTCGACTGGCTGCGCGGCCTCCAGGAAGCCCAAGCGGAGGCGCGGCGGTTCGACCACCTTTCCCTGGCGCGCCTGCAGAGCTGGGGCGGGGAGTTCGACACCCTCCTCGTGTTCGAGAACTACCCCGTCACCGCCGAGCTGGGGCTGCGCGACCTGCGGGGCGTGGAGACCACCAACTACCCGCTCAGCGTCGTCGCCTACCCCGGCGAGGAACGCCTGGAACTGCTCTTCGGCTACGACCCGGAGCTCTTCGACGCCGAGACGATCGCCGGGTTCGCCGGGCAGCTGGAGACCCTGCTCTCCGAGCTCGCGACGCGGCCGCACGAGCCCCTTTCCCGGCTGCGCATGCTCACCGACGCCGACCGGCAGAACGTCCTGGAGCTGGGGAACGGCCCCGCACAGGACCACCCGGACACGACCGTGCCCGCCCTGTTCGCCGAGCAGGTGCGGCGCACCCCCGACGCGGTCGCCGTCACCGGCGAGGAAACCCTGACCTATGCGGAACTGGACGCCCGGGCGAACCGGCTGGCCCACCGGCTGCTCGGCCTCGGCGCCCGGCGGGACGGGCTGGTCGGGCTGCTGCTCGGCCGCTCGGCCGACGTCGTCGTCGCCGAACTGGCGGTGCTCAAGGCCGGCGGCGCGTACCTGCCGCTGGACGCCCGCGCGCCGCGGACCCGGCTGAGGACACTGCTCGACGGCGTCCGCGTGGTGGTGACCGACGACGCCGGGCGGTCCTTCGCCCAGGAAGTCCACAGTGGACCGGTGGTGTCGATCGGCGACGTCGGCGACGAGCGGTCCGAGACGCCGGATGTCGTGCTGAGTCCGGAAAATCTGGCGTACGTCATGTACACCTCCGGGTCGACGGGGACGCCCAAGGGGGTGGCCGTCAGCCACCGGGCGATCATCGCCCTGGCCCGGGAGCGGTCCTTCGCCGTCCCCGCCCACCGGACCGTGCTCATGCATTCCGCGCTGGCCTTCGACGCCTCGACCTATGAGATGTGGGTGCCGTTGCTCAGTGGCGGCCGGGTCGTCGTCGCCCCGCCGGGGGACATCGACGCCGACGTGCTGCGCCGGGTGATCACCGCGCACGGCGTGACCGCGGTGTTCATCACCGCGGGGCTGTTCCGCGTGCTGGCGCAGGAGGATCCCGGCTGCCTGCGCGGCGTCCGCGAGGTGTGGACCGGCGGCGAGGTGGTCCGTCCCGCCGCGGTGCACCAGGTGTCGGACGCGTGCCCGGGCCTCACCGTGGTGGACGTCTACGGCCCCACCGAGACCACGACGTTCGCCACCCGGTTCCCCCTGCCACCGGGTGAGCCGGTGCCGGACGTGCTGCCGATCGGGCGGCCCCTGGACGACACGGCGGCTTACGTCCTCGACCACGGGCTGCGGCCGGTGCCGCGCGGTGCCGTCGGCGAGCTGTACCTGGCCGGCACCGGGCTGGCCCGCGGCTACCTCGGGCAGCCGGGGCTGACGGCGGAACGGTTCCTGGCCGACCCCTTCGGTGCGCCGGGTGCGCGGATGTACCGCACTGGTGACCTCGTCCGGTGGACTCGCGCCGGTGTGCTGGAGTTCGTCGGCCGCGCCGACGACCAGGTGAAGATCCGCGGCTTCCGCGTCGAACTGGGGGAGATCGAGACCGCGCTGACCGCCCACCCGGACGTCACCGAGGCCGTCGTCGTCGCGGTGGAGTCCGGTGGGACCAAGCGGCTCGTCGCCTACGTCGTCGCGGCCGGGACGCCGGACCTGCGCGAGTTCCTGTTGCGATCCCTGCCGGACTACCTCGTCCCGGCGGTGTTCGTCCCGCTGGAGGCCTTGCCGCTCAACGAAAACGGCAAGGTGGACCGGCGGGCGCTCCCCGCACCCGACTGGAACGGCGGGCCCGGGTACCGCGAACCGGCGACGGACGCCGAGCGGCTGCTCGCCGGGATCTGGGCCGAGGTGCTGCGGGTGGACCGCGTCGGCGCCGACGACAACTTCTTCGAGCTCGGCGGCGACTCGATCCTCAGCATCCAGGTGGTGTCCCGGGCCCGCCGGGCGGGTCTCGACCTGATGCCCGGGCAGGTGTTCGACCACCCGACCGTGGCCGCGCTCGCCCGCGCCGCGACCCCGGCCGCGCCGGTCGCGGCCGTCGCCGGACCGGTGACCGGCGAGCTGCCGCTGACGCCGGTGCAGCGCTGGTACCTCGACCCGCGCCCGGTGCACCCGGAGCAGTTCGTCCAGTCCGTGTCGGTGGAACTGCCCGAGGTGCCGGACCCGGCGGTACTGCGCCGCGCGCTGCGCGACCTCCAGCTGCACCACGACGCCCTGCGACTGCGGTTCACGCCCGAAGGCGCGCATCACGTGCCCGACGCCGTGGACGTCCTCGACGCCACCATCGACCTCGAAAAGGGACCACTGCTGCGCGCCGAGCTGTCCGGCACGACGCTGACGCTCGCCGCGCACCACTTGGTCGTCGACGGCGTCTCGTGGCGGGTCCTGCTGGAGGACCTGGAAACCCTTCTCGAAGGCGGCGAACTCCCGGACCGGACGACGTCCTTCCGCGACTGGGCTCGCGCCCTCACCAGCCACGCGGCGGAAGGCTTCTTCGACGACGAACTCGCCCACTGGGCGGCGATCGACGCCGACCCGGCCCTGCCGGTCGACGCGGCGGGCGAAAACACCTACGGCTCGGCCCGCTCGCTGGTCGTGCGGCTGCCCGCGGACCGGACCCGGGCGGTGCTGCACGACGTGCCGGGGGCGTACCGGACGCAGGTCAACGACGTCCTGCTGACCGCGCTCGGCCGCGTCCTGCGGGACTGGACGGGCCGCGACCGCGTCCTCGTCGACCTCGAAGGCCACGGGCGCGAGGACCTGTTCCCCGGGATCGACCTGTCCCGGACCGTCGGCTGGTTCACCTCGATCTTCCCGGTCGAGCTGACGTCGTGCGGCGAGGACTGGGGCGAAGCCCTGAAGACGACGAAGGAACGGCTCCGCGCGATTCCCCGCCGCGGCATCGGCTACGGCGCCCTGCGCTACCTCGCCGGCACCGCCCCGCGCGTCGAACCCCGGATCAGCTTCAACTACCTGGGCCGCTTCGACCACGGTGGCGGCCTGGGCGGCGCCGCGCACCCCGGTCAGACCCGCGCGCACCAGCTCGACGTCGTCGGCGCGGTCGTCGGCGACGAACTCGAACTGACCTGGCACTACTCCGCGGGCGTTCACACCGAGGCCACCGTCCGCGGGCTGGCCGAGGCCCTCCTCGACGCGCTCACCGGGATCGTCGGCCACTGCGCCCGGCCGGACGCGGGCGGCCGCACGCCGTCGGACTTCCCGTTGGCCCGGCTCGACCAGGCCGCGGTGGACCGGCTCGCCGGCACCGGCCGGACGGTCGAGGACATCTACCCGCTCACCCCGATGCAGGCGGGCATGGTCTTCCACAGCCTCGTCGACGGCGCGGCCGGGACCTACCTCAACCAGGTGCGGCTGCGGCTGACCGGCGTCACCGACCCCGAGCGCCTCGCCCGGGCGTGGCAGCAGGTCGTCGCGGACACGCCGGTGCTGCGCAGCCGCGTCGTCTGGGACGGCCTCGACGAACCCGTGCAGGTCGTCGAGCGGTCCGTCACGGTCCCGATCGTCCACCTCGACTGGCGGACGCTGGACGAGCAGGAGCGGTTCCTCGAAGCCGACCGCGCGCAGGGGTTCGACCTGACGGCCGCGCCGCTGATGCGCTTGGCGTTCGCCCGGCTGCCCGGCGGTGACGTGCTGCTGGTGTGGACGTTCCACCACGTGCTGCTCGACGGCTGGAGCGCCGCGCAGGTGTTCGGCGAGGTGTGCGCCCGGTACGCGGGCACCGCCGGCCCGGGCCGCCGCCCGCCGTTCCGCGAGTACCTGCGCTGGCTCGGCGAACAGGACACCGCAGCCGCCGAACGGCACTGGCGCGAGCAGCTCGCCGGGTTGCGGACGCCGACGCCGCTGCCCTACGACCGCCGCCCGGTGGAGGCCCACCGCACGCGGTCCGCCGCGTCGGTCCGGGTGTCGGCGCCGGTGGAGGGCCTGCGGGAACTGGCACGGCGTGCCGGCCTGACGCTCAACACGATCCTGCAGGGCGCGTGGGGGCTGGTGCTTTCCCGCTACAGCGGGGAACCCGATGTCGTCTTCGGCACCACTGTGTCCGGGCGGGCCGCCGACCTGCCGGGTGTCGAGTCGATGGTCGGGCTGTTCATCAACACCCTGCCCGCCACGGTGTCCGTCCAGGATGGACTGTCCATTACGGACTGGTTGCGAGGCCTGCAGGCGGCCCAGGCGCGGGCGCGCCGGTTCGACTTCGTGTCCCTGGCCCAGCTGCAGAGCTGGGCGGGGACCACGTTGTTCGACAGCATCCTGGTCTTCGAAAACTATCCCTTCGACACCGAGGCCGTGGCCGAGCACGGGATCGGCCTGCACGAGGAAGGCGAGCTGCAGCCGACCAACTACCCGCTCAGCGTGGTCGTCACGCCGGGCGAGCGGCTGGAAGTGTCGTTCGACCACGACCCGGACCTGTTCGACCGCGCCACGATCGACCGGCTGGCCGCGCAGCTGCTCCTGGTCCTGGAGCGCCTCACCGCCGGTCCGGAACAGCGGGTGGGTGAGCTGGACCTGCTCACCGACGACGATCGCGAGCGCGTGCTGCGGACGTTCAACGACACAGCACGCCCGGTGGCCGAGGCTACGGTGGTGAGCCGGTTCGCCGACCAGGTCCGCCGGACGCCGGACGCCCTGGCGGTCGACGACCTGACCTACGCGGAGCTGGATGCCCGTGCCGACGGGCTCGCGCGGCGGCTGATCGCCCTCGGCGTGCGGGTCGAGGATCGGGTGGGGTTGCTGCTGGAGCGCTCGGCCGACCTCGTCGTGGCCGAGCTGGCGGTGCTCAAGGCCGGAGCCGCGTACGTCCCGGCCGACCTGCGGGCCCCGGCCGCCCGGCTGCGGCTGGTCCTGGCCGAAGCGGGCGTATCCGTGGTCATCGCCGACAAGTCCTGTTCGGACATCCACAGTGGACCGGTGGTCCGAGTGGACGAGACCGGCCCGGAGGCGGCACCTGTCGTGGTGCGGCCACGGAACCTGGCGTACGTGATGTACACGTCCGGGTCGACCGGGACGCCGAAGGGCGTGGCGGTGACCCACCGCGACATCGTGGCGCTCGCCTCGGACCGCTCGTTCGCGAGCGAGGCGCACCGGACCGTGCTGCTGCACTCGCCGCAGGCGTTCGACGCGTCCACGTACGAGGCATGGGTGCCGTTGCTCAACGGTGGCCGCGTGGTGGTCGCCCCACCGGGGGACGTGGATGCCGAGGTGGTGCGTGAGGTCGTCACCCGGCAGGGTGTGAGTGCGCTGTGGCTGACCGCGGGGTTGTTCCGCCTGCTGGCTCAGGAAGACCCGGCGTGCCTGCGCGGAGTCCGCGAGGTGTGGACCGGTGGTGACGTAGTTCCCGCTGCGGCGGTCCGGCAGGTGCGGGAGGCGTGTCCGGGCCTGACCGTCGTCGACGGTTACGGGCCCACCGAGACGACCACCTTCGCCAGCCGGTTCTTCGTAACGCCGGAAGACGCGGTCCCGGACGCGATGCCGATCGGGCGGCCGTTGGACAACATGGCCGCCTACGTCCTCGACGAGGGGTTGCGGCCGGTCCCGCCAGGCGTGACGGGCGAGCTGTTCATCGCGGGTGCCGGCGTGTCGCGCGGGTATCTCGGCCGGTCCGGCTTGACCGCGGAAAGGTTCGTGGCCAATCCGTTCGGGGCGCCGGGGGAGCGGATGTACCGCACCGGGGACGTGGTCCGCTGGTTCGCGGACGGTGTCCTGGAGTTCGTCGGCCGGGCCGATGATCAGGTGAAGATCCGTGGCTTCCGTATCGAGCTGGGCGAGATCGAGACGGCGTTGGCCGCCCATCCGGACGTCGTCGAGGCTGTGGTCGTCGCGCGGGACCGGCGGCTGGTCGCGTACGTCGTGACGACGGGGAAGCCGGATTTGCGGGCGTGGCTGCAGCGTGACCTGCCCGACTACATGGTGCCGTCGGCGTTCGTGACGCTCGACGCGCTTCCCTTGAGCGCCAACGGAAAAGTCGACCGGAATGCCCTGCCCGAACCGGCCGGGGAACCGGCGACCGGGTACGTGCCGCCGCGCACGGACACCGAGCGCGTGCTCGCCGAAGTCTGGGCCGACGTGCTCGGCCTGCCCGGCGTCGGCGTCGAGGACAACTTCTTCGAACTCGGCGGCGACTCGATCCTCAGCATCCAGGTCGTCTCCCGCGCCCGGCGCCACGGCCTCGCGCTCACCCCGCGGGACCTGTTCGCGCACCAGACGGTCGCCGCGCTGGCCGTCGCGGCGGGCTCGGCCGCGGTCACCGTGGCCGAGCAGGGGCCGGTCACCGGCCCTGCTGCGTTGACCCCGATCCAGCACTGGTTCTTCGCCGGGGACTTCGGAAACCCCGGCGAGTTCACCCAGTCCGTCCGCGTCGAGCGCGCCGAGCCGTTCGACGTCGACACCCTGCGCGCGGCCCTGGCCACCCTGGTCGGGCACCACGACGCCTTGCGGATGCGGTTCACCGACGGCCGCCAGGAGAACGCCCCGGCCGAACCGGCCGAGATCCTCGGCGCCGAGATCGACGTGACGCGCGGGCCGCTGCTCACCGCCGAACTCGTCACGCCCGCGGTCCTGCGGCTGACGGTCAACCACCTCGTCGTCGACGGCGTCTCGTGGCGGATCCTCCTGGAGGACCTGGAAACCGCGTACCGCGGTGGTCCGCTGCCGCCGAAGACGACGTCGTTCCGCGACTGGGCCAACCGGCTCGCGGCCCACGCCGAGGCCGGCGGCTTCGACGACGAACTGCCGTACTGGCGCGACACTCTCGCCGTCGACCCCGCCCTGCCGGGCGACGCCGACGCCACGGCCGCGGGGACCGGCACGGTCACCACGCGCCTGGACGCCGAGCTGACCCGCGCGCTGCTGCAGGACGTCCCGGGCGTCTACCGGACGCAGGTCAACGACGTGCTGCTGGCCGCGCTGGGCCGCGTCCTGGCCCGCTGGACCGGACGCGACCGCGTGCTGGTCGACCTGGAGGGCCACGGCCGCGAGGACCTCTTCGACGACGTCGACCTGTCCCGGACGGTCGGCTGGTTCACCTCGCTGTACCCGGTCGCGCTGCGGATCGAGGACGACTGGGCCGGCCTGCTCAAGTCCGTCAAGGAACAGCTGCGGGCGGTGCCCCGCCGCGGCGTGGGCTTCGGCGCGTTGCGGTATCTGACCGCAACCGCGCCGGACGTCGAACCCGAGATCAGCTTCAACTACCTGGGCCGCCTCGATGGAGCGGCCGGCAGCCTGGACTCGTCGGTCGGCGAAGGCGCGGGCCGCGGGCACCTGCTCGACGTCGTCGGCCGCGTGGACCGGGAAACGCTGGAGCTGACCTGGTCCTACTGGCGGGACACGCACACCCCCGCCACGGTGGCGAAGCTGGCCGCCGAACTGGTGGCCGCGCTGGGCGAAATCGTCGCGCACTGCGCCGAGCCGGGCGCGGGCGGCCGCACGCCGTCGGACTTCCCCCTCGCCCGGCTGGACCAGCGGCAGGTCGACCGGATCGCCGGCGACGGCCGCGGCGTGGCCGACATCCACCCGCTGACGCCGATGCAGGCCGGCATGGTCTTCCACGGGCTTTCCCAGGAGGCCCAAGGCGTCTACTTCGAACAGGTCACCGCGGTCCTCGACGGCGTGGCCGAGCCGCGGGTGCTGGCCGACGCGTGGCGGCACGTGGTCGACCGGACGCCGGTCCTGCGCGGCAGCGTCGTCTGGGAGGACGTCCCCGAGCCACTGCTCGTCGTCCACCGCGAAGCGCGCGTCCCGGTCACCGAACTCGACTGGCGGGACCGCGACCGCGAAGAAGCTTTGCGCGAGCTGCTCGCGCTTGACCGTGCCCGGCCGTTCGACCTGGCGACGGCGCCGCTGCTGCGGGTCACCTTGGCGCGGTTGCCGGACGACGCCGTCCAGCTCGTCTGGACGTTCCACCACGTCCTGCTGGACGGCTGGAGCGTCTTCCAGGTGCTCTCCGACGTCTGCACGGCATATGCGGCCCTGCGCGACGGAACTCCGCCCGCGCTGCCGCACCGCCGTCCGTTCGGGGACTACGTCACGTGGCTGAGCGGCCAGGACGCCGAGGGCGCCGAAGAGTACTGGCGCCGCGAACTCGGCGACGTCACCGAGCCGACGCCGTTGCCCTACGACCGCGTCCCGGCGGCCGCGCACGAATCGAGCTCGTCGACGTGGGTCAGCCGTGACCTCGGCGAGGAGGCGACTCGGAGGCTGGCGGCGTTCGCGCGCCGC
The DNA here is from genome assembly GCF_040640995.1 of Amycolatopsis sp. NPDC021455. Taxonomy (NCBI): domain Bacteria; kingdom Bacillati; phylum Actinomycetota; class Actinomycetes; order Pseudonocardiales; family Pseudonocardiaceae; genus Amycolatopsis; species Amycolatopsis sp. NPDC021455. Next base: position 62,355 of record NZ_JBFACT010000019.1, read on the forward strand.
GAGCGGCTCACCGTCAACGCCGTCGTGCAGGGCGCCTGGGCGCTGCTGCTGTCGCGGCACAGCGGCGAGGACGACGTCTGCTTCGGCGCCACCGTGTCCGGCCGCCCGGCCGGGCTCGCCGGGGTCGACGACATCACCGGCATCTTCATCAACACCCTGCCCGTGCGGGTGACCGCCGACCCGGCGGCCCCGGTCGCGGAGTGGCTGCGCACCCTGCAGACCACCCAGGCCGAGTCGCGCCGGTTCGAGCACGTCCCGCTGACCGCCGTGCAGGGCTGGAGCGGCGTCGAGGGCGGCCGGAACCTGTTCGACAGCCTGGTGGTGTTCGAGAACTACCCGGTCACCGCGGACGACGTCGCCGCGCACGGCGTGCGGCTGCGGGAACTGCAGGCGCTGGAGACGACCAACTACCCGCTCAGCGTCGTCGCCGCGCCGGGCCCGCGCCTGTCGCTCGGCATCGGCTACGACCCGGCGCTGTTCGACGAGGCCACCGCCCAACGGCTCGCCGGGCAGCTCGAGCACCTCCTCGCAACGCTGGCCGAAGACCCGGCGCGACCGCTGCGAGAGTTCGACGTCCTCACCGCCGCCGAACGCGACCAGGTTCTCGTGGCGTTCAACGACACCGGCCACGAGGTACCGCCGGTCACCCTGACCGACCTGATCGAGGCCCAGGTGGCCCGGACGCCGGACGCCGTCGCGGTGGTTTCGCGCGGGGAACGGCTCACTTACGCCGAACTCGGCGCCCGCGCCGACCGGCTGGCCCGGTTGCTGGCCGCGCGCGGCGCGGGCCCGGAGCGGATCGTCGCGCTGGCCCTGCCGCGCTCGGTGGAGATCGTCGTCGCGCAGCTGGCCGTGCTGAAGACGGGCGCCGCCTACCTGCCGGTCGACCCGGACTACCCCGCCGAGCGGATCGCGTTCATGCTCGCCGACGCGAACCCGGTCGTCGTGGTGACCAGGCCGGGAACGCCGTTGCCGGCGGAGAACGTGCTCGTCCTCGACGGCTCGGAGGACGCCGGCCCGGCCACCCCGCTGACCCGGTCGGTACCGCCGGCCGCACCGGCGTACGTCATCTACACCTCCGGCTCGACCGGGACTCCGAAGGGCGTCGTCGTCACCCACGCCGGCCTGGCGAGCTTCTCCGGCGCCGAAATCGCCCACTTCGACGTCCGGCCCGGCGACCGCGTGCTGCAGTTCTCCTCGCCGAGTTTCGACGCCTCGGTGCTGGAACTGTGCCTGGCCCTCCCGGCGGGAGCCGCGCTGGTCGTGCCGCCGCCCGGGCCGCTGCTCGGCGACCACCTGGCCGCGGTGCTGCGCGACGAAGGCGTCACCCACGCGCTGATCCCGCCGGTGGCCATGGCGAGCGTGCCCGACGCCGACCTGCCCGCATTCCGCACCCTGGTGGTCGGCGGCGAGGCGTGCCCGGCCGACCTGGTGGCCCGCTGGGCGCCCGGCCGCCGGATGATCAACGCCTACGGGCCCACCGAAACCACCGTGGTGGCGACCTGGAGCGACCCCCTCGAACCCGGGGCCACCCCGCCGATCGGCCGCCCGATCCGCAACACGCGCGTCCGCGTCCTCGACGCCGCCCTGCGCCCGGTGCCGATCGGCGTCGCGGGGGAACTGTACGTCTCCGGGGCCGGGCTCGCGCGCGGCTACCTCGGCCGGTCGGGGCTCACCGCGTCGCGGTTCCTCGCCGACCCGTTCGGAGCGCCGGGCACGCGGATGTACCGCACCGGCGACCTGGTGCGGTGGCGCGAGAACGGCACGCTGGAATTCCTCGGCCGCGCCGACGACCAGGTCAAGATCCGCGGGTTCCGGATCGAGCCCGGCGAGATCGAGGCCGTCCTGCGCGCGCACCCGGGCGTCCGCGACGCCGCCGTCGTCGCGGCCGACCAGCGGCTGATCGCCTACGTCGTGGGCGATCCGGGCAGCGGGCTGCGGGAGCACGTCGCCGCGACCCTGCCGGCGCACTTCGTCCCCGCCGCGTTCGTCACGCTCGACGCACTTCCGTTGACCGCCAGCGGAAAGCTGGACCGGCGGGCGCTGCCCGCGCCGGCCGCGCCGGCGGAAAGCGCCGGGTACGCGGCCCCGGAAACCGAGACCGAAGAGGTCCTCGCCGCGATCTGGGCCGAGGCACTCGGCATCGACCGGGTCGGCGTCGAGGACAACTTCTACGCCCTGGGTGGCGATTCGCTGCGCAGCCTGCGGATCACCTCGATGACGAAGTCCGCCTTCGACGTCGAGCTCACCCCCAAGGACGTGCTCACCGCCGGCACCGTGCTGGCGCTGGCGGAGCTCGTCGAAGAACGGGTCCTGCGGGACCTCGAGCGGCTCGCCGCCGGACAGGACAACTGAAACCGTTGAACGGAAAGGAAAATCCCATGCAGGAAGACGCCGAGTTCCAGGTACTGGTCAACGACGAAGGCCAGTACTCGCTGTGGCCGGTGGCGAACGAGATCCCCGCGGGCTGGCGTGCCGACGGGTTCCGGGGCGGCCGCCAGGAGTGCATGGACCACGTCGACGAGGTCTGGACCGACATGCGGCCGCTCAGCCTCCAGCGGCAGATGGCGGCCGACGGCTGAGCCGTCCGTACCGCCGCCCCCACCGAACCGACGCGGAAGGTCCCCGTTCATGCCCTCTCCTTCGACGTTTTCCCAGAGTCTCCGGGTTCCGGCCGGGGACGCGCGGCCCGCGGCCGGCGGCCGGCTGCAGGGGCTGCTCGCCGGCCTCTGCCACAAGCACGGCGTGCCCGCCGCCCAGCTGGTCGTCCACGACGGCGGCCGGACGGACTCCGCCGTGGCCGGGGGGATCACCGCCACGGCGAAGTTCCCGGTCGGCTCCATCACCAAGGCGTTCACCGCGGCGCTGGCGATGCTGCTCGTCGCCGACGGCGACCTGGACCCGGACGACCCCCTCGCCGACCACCTGGACGGCCTCGGGCCGCAGGTCGGGCGGCCCACCGTCGGGCAGGTCCTGAGTCACACCGGGGGGTTGCCCGCCGGGCTCGGCCCCGCCGCCGAGGAGGCCGGCTCGGCTCGCCGGTACCTGCGGGTGTGCCGCGACGCCGGGCTCGTCCAGCCGCCCGGGCAAGGCTTCTCCTACTCCAACGTCGGGTACGTGCTCGCCGGGTACGTGGTCGAGGCCGTCACCGGGATGAGCTGGTGGGAGGCGATGGACACGCTGCTGCTCGGCGAACTCGGCATCGACAGCGCGTTCGTCGTCGAGCCGGGCACGCGGCGCCGGGCGGACGCCCACGTCAGCGGCCACGCCGTGCACGCCGCCACCGGCCGCGCCCGGCCCGTCGCGCAGACCCTGACCCCCGTCGAGGCCGCGGCCGGGGCGCTCGCGCTGAGCGCCGAGGACCTGGCCGCCTTCGGCCGCATGTTCTGCGGCGGCGACGGGCCCCTGCCGGCCGACCTGGCCGAGCTGATGTGCCGTCCGGTCCCGGGTGCGGAGCCGTTCGGGCTGGCCGACGCCTGGGGGCTCGGCCTGGCCGGCTACCGGGGCGCCGACGCGGACTGCTGTTTGCCGGGGGCTCCGGGTGGCGGAGCCCCCGGCGCGAGCCGGAGCCTCGGATGTCACTGGGCCGGTCATGACGGCACCGCGGACGGCACCTCCTGCCACCTGCGGGTGGACCCCGGGCACGACCGGGTCGTCGCGCTCACCACCAACGGGAGCACCGGCTCGGCGCTGTGGGTCGACCTGGTCGCCGCCCTGCGCGCCGAAGGCCTGCCGGTCGGCGACTACGAGCTGCCCCACGGCCTCGACCGCGCCGCCCGCCCGGCCACCGACCTGTCGGGCCACTACACCAACGGCGATCTCGAGTACCAGGTCGACGTCCGCGCGGACGGCGCCGTCCTCGTCGTCGACGGCGAGGTCTACCCGGAGCTGGCGCTGCTGCGCGACGGGTCGTTCTCGGTGCGCGAACCCGCCACCGGTCGCCGGATCATCGGCGGCCGCTTCCTGACCGACCCGGCCACCGGGACCGTCAGCGCCATGCAGGCCGGCGGCCGCGTCGCCCGGCGGCGCCGGGCCTCCTGACCCTCGCCCGCCGAGAGCGCCGAGCGTCCCGGCCGCGCGTCGGAACGTCGCGAATGACTCATTCGGGACCTCCGACGTCCCGAATGAGTCATTCGCGGCACCCGGCCACCCCAACCCACCCGACTCGTGTTGTGAGGAACGAAAAGCGATGACCACCTCGAGGAAGAGCCGCATCGACGCGTTGCCCGCGGAACTGCGGGAGACGCTCAAGCGCCGGCTGGCCGGGCGGGCGGAGCGGTCCGACGTCATCGGCCGGGCGCCGCGCGAGCAGGCCCCGCCGCTGTCGTTCGCCCAGCAGCGCCTGTGGTTCCTCGACGAGTTCCGGCCCGGGGACGCGGAGTACAACAGCGCCGTGGGGCTGCGGCTGACCGGCCCGCTCGACACCGGCGCGCTCACCGGCGCCCTGGCGCAGCTGGTGGCCCGCCACGAGTCCCTGCGCACGACCATCGACGACACCGGTGGCATCCCGGTGCAGGTCGTCCACCCGGCTTCGGAGATCCCGGTGCGGACGCTGGACCTGACCACCGACGCCGATCTGGACGAGGTGCTGGGAGCGGAGTACGGCCGGTCGTTCGACCTCCGCCGCGGGCCGCTGGTGCGGTTCCTGCTGGTGCGGGTCGCCGAAGAGGAGCACGTCCTGCTGCTCACCGCCCACCACATCGTCACCGACGGCGCCTCGATGGGCATCCTGGTCGGCGAGCTCGGCGCACTCTACGCGGCCGCCGTCCGCGGCGAGCCCGCGAACCTCCCCGAGCCGGCGGTGCAGTACGCCGATTTCGCCGTGTGGCAGCGGAACCGGCTCGCCGGACCCGCCCTCGACCGGCACCTCGCCTACTGGACCACCCAGCTGGCCGGGGTCGAACCGCTCGACTTGCCGACCGACCGGTCCCGGCCGGCCGTGCGCACGACCGCGGGTGCCGTGCACCGCTTCAGCGTCCCGGCGGAGGTCGCGTCCGGGCTGGCCGAGCTGGCCAGGGTCCACGACACCACGCTGTACACCGTGCTGGTCGCCGCCTGCCAGGTGCTCTTCGCCCGCTACGCCGGCCGCACCGATGTCGCCGTGGGCAGCGTGGTCTCCGGCCGGAACCGGCCCGAACTGCAGCGGACGGTCGGCTTCTTCGTCGACACGGTCGTCATCCGGTCCACTGTGGATCGTGCGGAGCCGTTCGGGACGTTCCTGGACGCGGTCCGCACGACGGTGCTGGAGGCGTTCGAGCACGCCGAAACCCCGTTCGAGAAACTGGTCGAAGCCCTGCGGGTCGACCGCGATCCCAGCCGCAACCCGCTGTTCGACGTGATGGTCCTGCTGCAGGGGAGCCAGGGCGGGCAGCCGGACTTCGCCGGGCTGACGGCCGAACCGGTCGAGGTGGCCCGCCGGGCGGCCACCTTCGACCTCACCGTCGAGTTCCAGCCGGCCGCGGCCGCGCTCGAGGGATCGCTGGAGTACAACACCGACCTGTTCGACGAGCGGACCGTCGTCGCGCTGGCCGAGCACCTCACCGTGCTGCTCACCGCGATCGCCGCCGGCGCGCACCGCCCGGTCGGCGAGCTGGACCTGCTGACCGACGGCGACCGCGAGCGCGTGCTGCGGACGTTCAACGACACCGCGCACCCGGTGGCCGAGGCGACGGTGGTGAGCCGGTTCGCCGACCAGGTCCGCCGCACGCCGGACGCGTTGGCGGTCGACGACCTGACGTACGCGGAGCTGGACGCTCGTGCCGACGGGCTCGCGCGGCGGCTGGCCGAGCTGGGTGTCGGGGTGGAGGACCGGGTCGGGGTGCTGCTGGAGCGGTCGGCCGATGTCGTCGTCGCCGAGCTGGCGGTGCTCAAGGCCGGCGCCGCGTACGTCCCGATCGACCTGCGGGCGCCGGCGAGCCGGATGCGGCTGGTGCTGGCCGAAGCGGGTGTCTCCGTGGTGGTCGCCGATCGATCCTGTGTGGACATCCACAGTGGACCGATGGTACGAGTGGACGAGACCGGCCCGGAGGGGGCACCTGTCGTGGTGCGGCCCGGGAACCTGGCGTACGTGATGTACACCTCGGGTTCGACCGGGACGCCGAAGGGCGTCGCGGTGACCCACCGCGACATCGTGGCGCTGGCCTCGGACCGCTCGTTCGCGGGCGAGGCGCACCGGGCGGTGCTGGTGCACTCGCCGCAGGCGTTCGACGCGTCGACGTATGAGGTGTGGGTGCCGCTGTTGAACGGCGGCCGGGTGGTCGTCGCGCCGCCGGGCGATGTGGACGCCGAGGTGGTGCGTGATGCCGTCATTCGGGGCGTGCGTGCGCTGTGGCTGACGGCCGGGTTGTTCCGGTTGCTGGCGCAGGAGGATCCCGGCTGCCTGCGGGGTCTCGGCGAGGTGTGGACCGGCGGTGACGTCGTGCCCGCCGCCGCGGTCCGGCAGGTGCGGGAGGCGTGTCCTGGTCTGACCGTCGTCGACGGTTACGGTCCGACGGAGACGACGACTTTCGCCAGCAGGTTCGTCCTGGCCCACGAGGACGTGGTGCCGGACGCGATGCCGATCGGACGGCCGTTGGACAACATGGCCGCCTACATCCTGGACGAGGGGTTGCGGCCGGTTCCGCCGGGGGTGGCGGGCGAGCTGTTCATCGCAGGGAGCGGTGTATCCCGCGGGTACCTCGGCCGAGCGGGGCTCACGGCGGAACGGTTCGTGGCCAACCCCTTCGGTGAACCGGGGGAGCGGATGTACCGCACCGGTGACATCGTGCGCTGGTCCGCGGACGGTGTCCTGGAGTTCGTCGGCCGCGCGGACGACCAGGTGAAGATCCGTGGCTTCCGCATCGAGCTGGGCGAGATCGAGACGGCCTTGGCCGCCCACCCGGACGTCACCGAAGCCGTGGTCGTCGCCCGCGACCGGCGACTGGTCGCCTACGTCGTCACGGCCGGAAAGCCGGATCTGCGGGCGTGGCTGCAGCGTGACCTGCCCGACTACATGGTGCCGTCGGCGTTCGTGACGCTCGACGCGCTTCCCTTGAGCACCAACGGAAAAGTCGACCGTCGCGCGCTCCCGGCGCCCCACGCCCCGGCGGACGACGGCCAGGCCTACGTGCCCGCGCGCACCGCCGTCGAGCACCAGCTCGTGGCCATCTGGTCCGCGGTGCTCGGCGTCGACCGCGTCGGCGTGGAGGACAACTTCTTCGGCCTCGGCGGCGACTCGATCCTGTCCATCCAGGTGGTCGCCCGGGCCCGCCAGGCCGGCCTGCGGCTCACCTCGCGCGACATCTTCCTGCACCAGACCGTCGCCGGCCTCGCGACCGCCGTGCAGACCACCTCGGCGCACACCCCGGTCGCGGTGCCGGTCGCCGGGCCCGCGCCGCTGACCCCGATCCAGCACTGGTTCTTCGCCACCCACGGGCCGCTGAACCACTTCACCATGTCGCAGCTGCTGGAACTGCCCGCCGACGTCGACCGGCAGGCGCTGCGGACCGCCGTCGACGCGGTCGTCGCCCACCACGAAGCCCTGCGGACCCGGTTCTTCACCGTCGACGGGCAGTGGCGGCAGGAGGTCACGCCCACCGCCCCGGCCGGGGTCCTGCGGATCCGGGACCTGTCCTCGCTCGGCGAGGCCGGGCAGCGCGCCGGCATCGAGGCCGCGGCCGCGCAGGTGCGCGCCGGGCTGGACCTGGCCACCGGCACCCTCGCCGGCGCGGTACTGCTCGTCCGCGGCACCCTTCCGCCACTGCTGTTCCTGGCCGTGCACCACCTCGTGGCCGACGGGGTGTCGCTGCGGCTGCTGCTCGGCGACCTCGAAACCGCCTATCGCGAGGCCGCCGCCGGGGCGGAGATCCGGCTCCCGGCCACGGCCACGGCGTTCACCCAGTGGGCGCACCTGCTGGAGCAGCATGTCCGTTCCGGCGGGTTCGACGACGACCTCGAGCACTGGACGCAGGTGGCCCGCCGGGTCCCGGCGGCGCTGCCCGCCGACCACGCGGGCGCCGGCACCACCGGCTCCACCCGCACGCTGACCGTCACCCTCGGCGCCGAAGACACCGACGCGCTGCTGCACCGCGTCCCCGCCACCTACCGGACCCAGGTCAACGACGTGCTGCTGAGCGCGCTCGGGCGCGCCCTGGCGGACCGGACGGGCCGGGACGGCGTCCTGATCGCGCTGGAGGGGCACGGCCGCGAGGACGTCCTCGACGGCGTCGACCTCTCCCGCACGGTCGGCTGGTTCACCACGCAGTTCCCGGTGGCGCTCGACCTGCCGCCGTCGAGGGACTGGGGGGCGACCCTCAAGGCGGTCAAGGAGCAGCTGCGGGCCGTCCCGCGCCGGGGCCTGAGCTACGAGGCCCTGCGCCACCTCGGCGAGCCCGGCGCGCCGGGACACGCGCTGCAGGCGTTCCCGCTCCCGCAGATCTGCTTCAACTACCACGGCCGCTGGGACTCCGGCTCCGGCGGCGACGGCCTGTTCCGCGGCCGGCACGACAGCCCGGGCCCGGAGATCGCCCCCGAGGAGGCGAGCACCCACCAGCTGGACGTCGTCGGCGTCGTCGAAGCCGGCGAGCTGTCGCTGACCTGGTCCTACTCCGACCAGGTCAACGACTCCGGGACGGTCCGGGAGCTGGCCGAGGCGATGCTGGCGGGACTGCGCGAAATCGTCGCGCACTGCGCGCTGCCCGGCAGCGGCGGGCGCACCCCGTCGGACTTCCCGCTCGCCCGGCTCGACCAGTCCACTGTGGACCTGCTGGTGGGTGACGGCCGGGAGGTCGACGACGTCTACCCGCTGACCCCGCTGCAGGCGGGGATGCTGTTCCACACCCTGCTCGAGCCCACCGCCGGCGCCTACGTCGACCAGGCCCGGATGCTCCTGGATGGTGTTCGCGACCCCGACGCGTTCGCGCTCGCCTGGCAGCAGGTCGCCGACCGGACCCCGATCCTGCGCACCCGGCTGGTCTGGGACGGCGTCGAAGAGCCCCTGCAGGTGGTGCAGCGCCGGGCGGTCGTGCCGATCACCCGGCATGACTGGCGCGAGCTGCCGGAGGCCGACCAGAGCGCGCAGCGGGAGCGGCTTTCGGACGAGGAAGCCGCCGCCGGGATCGACCTGACCACCGCCCCGCTGACGCGGCTGGCCATCGCGGCGCTGCCCCACGACCGGGTGCTGCTGATCTGGACCTTCCACCACATCGTGCTCGACGGCTGGAGCCTGGCGCAGGTCTTCACCGAGGTGTGCGAGCAGTACGCCGCCCTCACCGAGCACCGCGTGCCGCGGGTACCGGCCCACCGGCCGTTCCGCGACTACCTCGGCTGGCTGGCCGCCCAGGACGTCACCGCGGCCGAAGACCACTGGCGGGGCGTGCTGTCCGGGTTCGCCGCCCCGACTCCGCTGCCCTGGGACCGGCCCCCGGCGAGCGCGCACCGGGCGCGCTCGTCGCGGACGACCCGGACGAGCTTGTCCACAGAGGACACCGCGCGGCTGCGGGAGGTGGCCGGACGCCACGGCCTGACCGTCAACACCCTCGTGCAGGGCGCGTGGGCGCTGCTGCTGGCCCACCACAGCGGCGAGTCCGACGTCGTGTTCGGCACCACCGTGTCCGGCCGTCCCGACGACCTGCCGGGCGTGGAAACCATGATCGGGATGTTCATCAACACCGTCCCGACGCGGACGCGGATCGACAGCGGCGAGCCGGTGCTCGCGTGGCTGCGGCGGCTGCAGGACGAGCAGAACCAGGCCCGGCGGTACGACTTCCTCGCGCTCGGGAAGCTGCGCGCCCTCAGCGACGTCCCGCCGGGGGAGAACCTGTTCGACAGCATGGTCGCGTTCGAGAACTACCCGTTCGACGAGAACGCCGCCGCGCGCGCCGGGGTCACCCTGCGCGAGGTCACCGCGCTGGACGCCACCAACTTCCCGGTCACCCTGCGCGCCTTCGTCGACCGTCGCCTGGGCTTCGAGCTCTGCACCGACCCGGCGCTGTTCGACGAGGAAACCGCGGCCGCGCTGGCGGCCCGCCTGGAGACCCTGCTGCTGGGTCTCGCCGAGGACCCGGACCGTCCGATCGCCCGGCTGCCGTGGCTGTCGGCCGAAGACCGCGCGCGGCTGGTGACCGGCGATGCGGTACCGCTGCCCGCGCCGGTCATCACCGAGCTGTTCGCCGCCCAGGTCGCGGCGCGTCCCGACGCCGTCGCGCTCACCGACGGCGGCACCCACCTGACCTACGCCGAGCTCAACACCCGGGCGAACCGCCTGGCGCACCGGCTGATCGCGCTCGGCGCCGGGCCCGAACGGTTCGTCGCCCTGCGCCTGCCGCGCTCGGCCGAGCAGGTCGTCGCGATCCTCGCCGTGCTCAAGGCCGGGGCCGCGTACCTGCCGATCGACCCGGCCACGCCGGCCGCGCGCGTCGAGCGGATGCTCGCCGACACCGACCCCGTCGCCGTCCTCGGCCCCGACGACGTCGAGGTGGACTCCGGCCCGGACACCGACCCGCCGCCGCGCTGCACCCCGGACCACCCCGCCTACGTCATCTACACCTCCGGCTCGACCGGGCAGCCCAAGGGCGTGGTGATCCCGCACCGCAACGTCACCCGCCTGTTCGCCGCGACCGACGCCCGGTTCGGCTTCGGGGCCGACGACGTCTGGACGCTGTTCCACTCCTACGCGTTCGACTTCTCCGTCTGGGAGATCTGGGGCCCGCTGCTGCACGGCGGCCGGCTCGTCGTCGTGCCGCACGCCGTGTCCCGCTCGCCGCGGGAGTTCCTGCGCCTGCTGGCCGACGAAGGCGTCACCGTGCTCAACCAGACGCCGTCGGCCTTCTACCAGCTCGTCCGGGCCGACGAGGACGATCCCGGAACCGGCGCCCGGCTCGCCTTGCGGTACGTCGTCTTCGGCGGCGAGGCCCTGGACACGCGTCGGCTGGCCGGCTGGTTCGCCCGCCACGGCGACCGCGCGCCCCGGCTGGTGAACATGTACGGCATCACCGAAACCACCGTGCACGTCACCCACCACGACCTGGTGTCCGAAATGGACGCTCCGGGACTCGTCGGCACGGTCCTGCCCGACCTGCGCGGCCACGTCCTCGACGCCGACCTCAACCCGGTCCCGGCCGGGGTGCCGGGCGAGCTCTACGTCGCCGGCGGCGGACTGGCCCGCGGCTACCTCGGCCGTCCCGGGCTGACCGCCGCCCGGTTCATCGCCGACCCCTTCGGCGCCCCCGGGTCCCGCATGTACCGCTCCGGCGACCGGGTGTCCCGCACCCACGACGGCGCCCTGCGCTACCACGGCCGCGCCGACCACCAAGTGAAGATCCGCGGCTTCCGCATCGAGCCGGGCGAGATCGAGGCCACCCTGCTCGCCCTGACCGACGTCGGCTCGGCGGCGGTGCTGGCCCGCGAGGACGAACCCGGCCGCAAGCGGCTGGTCGCCTACGTCGTCCCGGCGACGCCGGACGCCCCGCCGAGCACCGCGCGGCTGCGCGAACACCTGGCCCGGTCGCTGCCGGACTACATGGTCCCGTCGGCGTTCGTCACGCTCGGCGAACTCCCCTTGACCCGCAACGGGAAGCTCGACCACCGGGCGCTGCCCGCGCCGGTGGCGTCCGCCGACGCCGGGTTCGTCGAACCCCGCACCGACGCCGAACGCACGGTCGCGGAAGTCCTGGCCACCACGCTCGGCCTGGAGCGCGTCGGAGCCGACGGCAACTTCTTCGAGCTGGGCGGGGATTCCATCCTCAGCATCCGGTTCGCCTCCGCGCTGCGCGAGACCTTCGGCGTCGAAGTGTCCCCGCGGACGGTGTTCGACCACCCGACGGTGGCGGGCCTGGCGGCCGCGCTGCCCGCCGCGTCCGCCACCCCGCTCACCGCGGCGATCACGCCGGTGGACCGCGACGGCGAGCTGCCGCTGTCCTTCGCCCAGCAGCGGTTGTGGTTCCTCGACGACTTCGTCCCGGACAACCCCGAGCACGTCACGGTCTTCGGCGTGCGGCTGCGCGGGGACCTGCGGCCCGGCGCGCTCGCCCGGGCGCTCACCGCGCTGATCGCCCGGCACGAGTCGCTGCGCACCACCTTCCCGGCCGTCGACGGCCGGCCCCGCCAGGTCGTCGGGCCGCCCTGGCAGCTCGCGCTGCCGGTCACCGACCTCGCCGGCCCCACGGCGGAGGAGGACCTGCGGCGGTTGCTGGCCGAGGACCTCGCCCGGCCGTTCGACCTGGCGCGCGGCCCGTTGCTGCGGGCCCGGCTCGTCCGCCTGGCGGCGGACGACCACGCGCTCGTGCTGTCCCTGCACCACATCATCACCGACGGCTGGTCGATGGGCGTGCTCGCCGGTGAGCTGGCCACCCTCTACGGCGACGAGACCGCCGAACTGCCCGCGCTGCCCATCCAGTACGCGGACTTCGCGGCCTGGCAGCGCACCCGGCTCACCGGTGCTTTCCTCGACGACCAGCTCGGCTTCTGGCGGCGCGAGCTCGACGGCTTGCGCCCGCTGGACCTGCCGACCGACCGCCCCCGGCCGGCGACCCGGACGGCGAACGGCGCCGAGCACGAGTTCGCCCTCGGCGCCGAAGCCCTCGCCGGGCTGCACCGGCTGAGCCGGGATCGGGACACCACCCTGTTCACCGCGCTGCTCGCGGCCTGTCAGCTGGTGCTGCGGCGCTGGTCCGGCCAGGACGACGTCGTCGTCGGCACGGTGACCTCCGGCCGGGACCACCCGGAGGTGCAGGACCTCGTCGGCCTCTTCGTCAACACCGTCGTGCTGCGGACGCGCGTGGACGGGCGCCAGGGGTTCGGCGAGCTGCTCGGCACTGTCCGCCGGACGGTCCTGGACGCGTTCGCCCACCAGGAGGTGCCGTTCGAGCGGATCGTCGACGAGCTGAGCCCCGAACGGGACCCCAGCCGCACCCCGTTGTTCGAGGTGCTGGTGACCCTGCAGAACACCGGCAGCCGGCTGCCCGCCCTCGCCGGGCTCGCCGCGAGCGAGCTGGAGCTGCCGCTGACCACCGCCGAGTTCGACCTGGGCATCGAGTTCGAGGAACACCCCGGTGGCCTGCGGGGCCAGCTCAACTACAACACCGACCTGTTCGACGCGGCGACGATGCGGCGCTTCGCCGAGCACCTCACGGTGGTGCTCACCGCCGTCGCGGCCGACCCGGACCGGCCGGTCGAGGCGCTGCCGCTGCTTCCCGCGGCCGAGCGCGATCTTGTGGTGGAGGGGTGGAACGACACCGCGCTGGACGTGCCTGAGGTCACTGTCACGGAGTTGTTCGAGGCCCAGGCTCGGCAGCGTCCGGAGGAGACCGCGTTGGTGGCCGGGGACGTCGAGCTGACCTTCGCGGAGCTGAACGCTCGCGCCAACCGGCTGGCCCGGCATCTGGTTTCGCTGGGTGCGGGCCCGGAGCGGGTGGTGGCTCTGGTGTTGCCGCGGACCGCCGAGGCGATCATCGCTTTCTTGGCGGTGTTGAAGGCGGGGGCGGTCTACCTGCCGATCGATCCGGCGTTGCCTGCCGACCGCAAGGAGCTGCTGGTGCAGGACGCCGGGGCCAGTCTGGTCTTGGGACCCTCCGAAGTGGAGCTGGGGGACTACTCCACCGCGGATCTCACCGACGCGGACCGGATCGCGCCGCTGCGACCGGACAACACCGCGTATGTCATTTACACCTCCGGCTCGACTGGCCGCCCGAAGGGCGTGGCCGTCCCGTACCGCAACCTCACCAACCTGCTCTTCAACCACCGCACCGACTTCGCCGTGTCCGGGGAGCGGCTGCGGGTGGCGTTGACGGCGACGTTGTCGTTCGACACGTCGCTGGAAGGCCCGGTGCTGATGGCCGACGGCCACGAACTGCACCTCATCGGCGAGGACGTCCGGCTCGACCCGGACGCGCTGGTCGACTACATCGCCGAGCACCGGATCGACTTCCTCGACCTCACGCCGACCTACCTGCGCCGGTTGCTTCCCGCCGGGCTGCTGACGGACCCGCGGCACCGGCCGAAGATCCTCATGCTGGGTGGCGAGGCCCTGGACGAAACGCTCTGGCGCGAGCTGGGTTCGGCGGAAGTCACCGTGGCGCACAACTTCTACGGCCCGACCGAGTACACAGTGGACGCTGTCTCGTGCCGGGTGGGCGACCACGACCGGCCGGTTCTGGGGCGTCCGCTGGCCAACACGCGTGCTTATGTTCTCGACGAGAACCTGCGGCTGGTGCCCGCCGGTGTGCCGGGTGAGCTGTTCCTGGCCGGAGCGCAGCTGGCCCGCGGCTACCTGGGCCGCCCGGGGCGGACGGCGGGGAGCTTTGTCGCCGATCCGTTCGGCGAACCCGGTGAGCGCATGTACCGCACCGGCGACCGGGTCCGCTGGACCGGCGATGGCCGGCTGGAGTACCTGGGGCGGCTGGACGACCAGGTGAAGATCCGGGGGTTCCGGGTCGAGCCGGGCGAGGTCGAAGCCGCTTTGACCCGCCTGCCCGAGGTCGCCGGGGCCGTCGTGGTGGCCGGCAGGTCCGCCGAAGGGCATGCCCGGCTCGTCGCCTACGTCGTTTCGGCCGCGGACCCGACCTGGTTGCGGACGGCGCTGAAGGAGACGCTGCCCGACTACCTGGTGCCGTCGGTGTTCGTCCCCATCGAGGCGATTCCGCTGACCCCGCAAGGCAAAGTCGATCGCCGCGCGCTGCCCGAACCCACCGTGCACCCCGGTCCGGCCGAGGGCCGGACGGCTCCGCGCACGGACACCGAACGGCTGCTGGCGGAGATCTGGGCCGAGGTCCTCGGGGTCGCGGAACCGGGGGTGGACGACAACTTCTTCGCACTCGGCGGGGACTCGATCCTGTCCATCCAGGTCGTTTCGCTGGCCCGGCGCCACGGCCTGCGACTGACCTCCCGGGACGTCTTCCGCCACCAGAACATCGCCGAGCTCGCGCTCGTCACCGGCGTCGAAGCACCGGCCGAAGCCGAATCCGGGTTCGCCGGCGCGGCGCCGCTCACGCCGATCCAGCGGTGGTTCTTCGAAACCGGCGCCGGCGACCACTTCACGATGTCCACGCTCGCCGAACTCGACCCCGAGGTGGAGCTCCCGGCGCTCGAAACCGCGCTGGCCGCCGTGCTGGCCCGCCACGACGCCCTGCGCACCCGGTTCACCCGCACCGGCGACGGGTGGCGGCAGGAGTTCCGGCCGGACGCGGAGATCCCGGCGCTGAGGCACGCCGAATCGTCCGACATCAGCGCGGTCACGGCCGAAGCTCGCGCCACGCTGCGGGTCGGGGACGGCCCGCTCGTCGCGGCCGTGCTGGTCGCCTCCGAGGCGCGGCCGCCGCGGCTGCTGCTGGTCGTGCACCACCTGGTGGTCGACGGCGTGTCCTGGCGGATCCTGTTCGCAGAACTCGAAACCGCCTACCGCCAGGTGGTCGCGGGCCACCCGGTCGACCTCGGCCCGGCGCCGACGAGCTACCTCCGCTGGGCGGACCGGCTCGCCGGGCACGCCCGCGCCTTCGAGGCCGAACTGCCGTACTGGACGGAAGCGCTCGACGGCGTCGACCCGGACCTGCCCGTGGACGCGGCGGGGGAGAACACCGCCGGAACCACCCGCACGCTCACCGTCGCCCTGGACGCCGACACCACCGACGCCCTGCTGCACCAGGTGCCCGAGGTCTACCGCACGCAGATCAACGACGTCCTGCTCAGCGCGCTCGGCCGGGTCCTGGCCCGCTGGACCGGCCGCGAGCGCGTCCTGGTCTCGCTGGAGGGACACGGCCGCGAAGAGATCTTCGACGACCTCGACCTGTCCCGCACGGTCGGCTGGTTCACCGCCGAGTTCCCGGTCGCACTGACCCTCCCGGCCGCCGAGGACTGGGGACCGACGCTGAAGGCGGTCAAGGAGCAGCTGCGGGCCGTGCCCGGCAAGGGCATTGGTTACGGCGCGCTGCGCTGGCTGACGCCGGACTCGCCCCTGCGGGACGGGCCCGTCCCGCAGATTTCCCTGAACTACCACGGACAGTGGAGCGCCGGCGGCGACGCCGACGGGCTGTACCGCGGCTGGGGTGGCGACCTCGGTGCCGACGCCGACCCCGAGCGGCCGCGCGGCGCCCTGCTCGACGTCGTCGGCATCGTCGACGACGGCCGGCTCGAACTGGCCTGGACCTACACCCCCGAGGTGCACCGGGAAGACACCGTGCGTGGACTCGCGGAGCGGGTCGCGGCGGCACTGCGGGAGATCGTCGCGCACTGCGCCGCCCCGGGCGCCGGCGGCCGCACGCCGTCCGACTTCCCGCTCGCCCGGCTGAGTCAGTCCGAAGTGGACGCCGTGGCCGGGGACGGGCGCGCGGTCGAGGACATCTACCCGCTCACCCCGCTGCAGGCCGGCATGGTGTTCCACACCCTGCTCGACGGCGGCTCCCCGGCCTACTTCGAACAGGTCCGCGTGCGGCTCGCCGGCGTCGCCGACCCCGCGGGTCTCGCCGCGGCCTGGCAGCGGGTGGTCGACCGCACCCCGGTCCTGCGCACCCGGCTCGTCTGGACGGGGGTGGAGGAGCCGGTGCAGGTCGTGGAGCGCACCGCGACCCTGCCGGTCACCCACCACGACTGGCGCGACCTCGGCCCGGCGGCGCGGGAAACCGCCCTGCGGGACCTCCTGGAAGCCGACCGGGCCGCCCCGCTGGACCTGACCCGGGCCCCGCTGACCCGGCTGGCGATCGCCGCCCTGCCCGGCGACGAGGTCGAGCTGGTCTGGACCTGCCACCACGTCGTCCTCGACGGCTGGAGCACCGCCCAGGTCTTCGCCGAGGCCTGCGAGCAGTACGCCGCCGCGACCGCCGGTGTCCGGCCCGCCCTGGTCGCCCGCCGGCCCTACCGGGACTACCTCGGCTGGCTGGCCGGCCGCGACCAGGCCGCCGCCGAAGAGTTCTGGCGGACCACCCTGGCCGGCTTCGACGCCCCGACCGCGTTGCCCTACGACCGGCCGCCCGCCCAGGCCCACGAGTCCCGCTCCACCGATTCGGTCCGGACCGCGCTGCCCCCGGCCGCGACCCTGCGGCTGCGCGAGTTCGCCGGGACCCACGGCCTCACCGTCAACACCCTCGTCCAGGGCGGCTGGGCGCTGCTGCTGGCGCTGGTCTCCGGCGACCGCGACGTGCTGTTCGGCACCACCGTGTCCGGCCGTCCGGCCGACCTGCCCGGCGTCGAGACGATGATCGGGCTGTTCATCAACACCATCCCGACCCGCGTCCGCGTGGACGGCGCCCAGCCGGTCGCGCGGTGGCTGGGGCAGTTGCAGGCAGCTCAGAGCGAAGCCCGCGACCACGACTTCGTGTCGCTGACCCGGCTGCGCCCGCTCAGTGACGTGCCCGCCGGGCAGAACCTGTTCGACAGCATGGTGGTGTTCGAGAACTACCCGATCAGCGAGCCCGCCACCGCGGGTGCGCCCCGGGTCGCCGAGGTCACCGCGACCGACGCCACGAACTTCGCGCTGTGCCTGCGGGCGTACCTGGACGACGGCCTCACCCTCGACCTCGCCTACGACCCGGCGCTGTTCGACCTCGGCACCGTCACGGCGCTGACCGAGCGGCTGGTCTTCCTGCTCGACGCCGTCACCGCGGACCCGGACCGGCCGCTGGCCCGGGTGCCGTGGGTCGGCGCCGCCGAACGCGCCCGGGTCCTCGCCGACGCCCACGGTCCCGGCGCCGCCGGGACACCTGCGACGGTGCTCGCGCTCTTCGCGGACCAGGTGCAGCGGCATCCGGACGACCCCGCGGTGTTCGCCGGCGACCGGACCCTCACCTACACCGAGCTCGACGAGCGCGCCAACCACCTGGCCGGGCGGCTGGCCGAACGGGGCGTCGCCGCCGAGCACCGGATCGGGCTGCTGCTCGAACCGTCGGTCGAGCACGTCGTCGCCGAGCTCGCCGTGCTCAAGGCCGGCGCGGCCTACGTGCCGCTGGACACCCGTGCGCCGCACGAGCGGCTGCGCGCGGTGCTCGCCGAGGCGGGGGTGTCGGTCGTGGTGGCCGGCGACACCTGGCTGACGGCCGCCGAAGCCGTCCACAGTGGACCGGTGCTGACCGTCGGCGAGCAGCGGTCGCGCACCGCGCCGGACCGCCCGGTGGGGCCCGAAAACCTCGCCTACGTGATGTACACCTCCGGCTCCACCGGCGTGCCCAAGGGCGTCGCCGTGCGCCACCGTGACATCACCGCGCTGGCCCAGGACGGCCGGTTCACCGGCGGTGCCCACACGCGGGTGCTCGCGCACTCGCCGCTGGCCTTCGACGCCTCCACCTACGAGCTGTGGGTCCCGCTGCTCACCGGAGGCGCGACGGTCCTGCCCGGCGGGCCCGACCTGACTCCCGAGTCGTTGCGGCGCGCGGTTTCCGAGCACGACGTGACGTCGGCGTGGCTGACGGCGGGGCTCTTCCGGCTGCTCGCCCAGGACGCCCCGGACTGCCTGCGCGGCCTGCGCGAGGTGTGGACCGGCGGTGACGTCGTCCCGCCCGCCGTGGTGCGGGCGGTCCGGGCCGCGTGCCCGGGCCTCGTCGTGGTCGACGGCTACGGGCCCACCGAAACCACCACCTTCGCCACCTCGTTCCGGATGGCCGGCGACGCGGCGGTGCCCGAGCCGGTCCCCATCGGCCGTCCGCTCGACGGCATGCGCGCGTACGTGCTCGACGCGGAACTGCGGCCGGTCCCGGCCGGGGCGCCCGGCGAACTGTGCCTGGCCGGCGCCGGGTGCGCGCGCGGTTACCTCGGCCGCCCCGGCCTGACGGCCGAGCGGTTCGTCGCCGACCCGTTCGGCGCGCCGGGGGAGCGGATGTACCGCACCGGCGACGTCGTCCGGCGCGGTCCCGACGGGGAACTGGTGTTCCTCGGCCGCTCCGACGACCAGGTCAAGCTGCGCGGGTTCCGGATCGAGCTCGCCGAGGTCGAAGCCGTGCTGGCCGCGCACCCGGCGATCGCCCAGGCGGTCGCGAGCGTCCACGCCGACGAGGCGGGCACCCGGCGACTGGTCGCGTACGTCGTCCCGGCTCCCGGGCGCACCGCTGACCTCGCGGAGCTGCGGGCGCACGCCGCCGCGGCCCTGCCCGAGTACATGGTCCCCGCCGTCGTCCTGGTGCTGGCGGCGCTTCCGCTGAACCGCAACGGGAAGGTCGACCGCCGGGCCCTGCCCGCCCCGGACGGCCCGCTGACTTCGCGACAGCCCTACGTCGAGCCGGCCACCGCGACCCAGCGCGCCGTCGCCGGGATCTGGCAACGGCTGCTCGGGCTCGAGCGGGTCGGGGCGAAGGACAACTTCTTCGAGCTCGGCGGCGACTCGATCCTCAGCATCCGGCTCGTTTCCCGGCTGCTGGCGGAATGCGGCGTTTCGCTGTCGCCGCGGGCGGTGTTCGCCCACCCGACGGTCTCCCGGCTCGCCGCCGCGATCGAAACCGTCGGGGCCACCGACGAGGACCCGATCCCGGTCGTGCCCCGCGACCGCGAGCTGCCGCAGTCCTTCGCCCAGCAGCGGCTGTGGTTCCTCGACGAGTTCGAACCCGGCGGCACCGAGTACGTCACCGGCTCCGCGGTGCGGCTACGCGGCGAACTGGACGTCGACGCGCTCGCGGCGGCGTTCACCGCCTTGGTCGCCCGGCACGAGCCGCTGCGGACCACCTTCGGCTCGGCCGAGGGCCACGGCGTCCAGGTCGTCCACCCGCCCGCGCCGGTCCCGGTGCCGGTCACCGATCTGACCGGGCTGCCCGCGGACGCCCGGGAGGAGGCGCTCGCGGAGATCCTGCGCGCCGACGCGGAACAGCCCTTCGACCTCCGCGAAGGGCCGCTGCTGCGGGTCAACCTGATCCGGCTCGCGCCCCGGGAGCACGTGCTCGTCGTCACCGTGCACCACATCGTCACCGACGGCTGGTCGAACGGGCTCATCGCCGAAGAGGTCGGCCTGTTCTACGAGGCCGCGCTGCGCGGCGAGCAGGCCGATCTGCCGCCCCTGCCCGTGCAGTACGCGGACTTCGCGGCCTGGCAACGCGGCCGCCTCGCCGAGCGGGTGCTCGCCGGGCAGGTCGAGTACTGGACCGAGCGCCTGCGTGACCTGACGCCGCTGCAGCTGCCCACCGACCGGCCCCGGCCGCCGGTGCGCACCACCCGCGGCGCGATCCGGGAGATCGCCGTCCCGGCGGCGGTGACCGCCCGGCTGGAGCAGGTGAGCCGGCAGCGGGAGACGACCCTGTTCACCACCCTCGTCGCCGCGTGCCAGGTGCTGCTCGGCCGCTGGGCCGGCCAGGACGACGTCGCCGTCGGCACGGTCGCCTCCGGCCGCGAGCGGCCCGAGCTGGACGGACTCGTCGGGTTCTTCGTCAACACCCTGGTGCTGCGCTCGCGGGTCCGCCCGGACCTGCCCTTCACGGCGTTCCTCGACGAGGTCGCCGCGGGCGTCCGCGAGGCGTTCGACCACCAGGACCTGCCGTTCGACCGGGTCGTCGACGCCGTCCAGCCGGACCGGGACCCCAGCCGCACCCCGTTGTTCGAGGTGCTGGTGGCGCTGCAGAACACCGGCAACCGCCTGCCCGCCTTCGCCGGCCTCGCCGCGAGCGAGCTGGAGCTGCCGATGACCACCGCCGAGTTCGACCTGAGCGTCGAGTTCCAGCCGGACGGGGACGTGCTGCGGGCCGTCCTGACCTACAACACCGACCTGTTCGACGCCCGCACGATCGACCGGCTGGCCGGGCACCTGGGCGTCCTGCTCGCCGGGATCGCCGACGACCCGGACCGGCCGGTCGAGGCGCTGCCGCTGCTGCCCGCGGCCGAGCGCGACCTGGTGGTCGAGACGTGGAACGACACCGGCCTGGACGTCCCCGCGGTCACTGTCACCGAGTTGTTCGAGGCCCAGGCCCGGCAGCGCCCGGAGGAGACCGCGCTGGTCGCCGGGGACGTCGAGCTGACCTTCTCGGAACTGAACGCTCGCGCCAACCGGCTGGCCCGGCATCTGGTTTCGCTGGGTGCGGGCCCGGAGCGAGTCGTGGCGGTCGCGTTGCCCCGCACTGCTGAAGCGATCATCGCTTTCTTGGCGGTGTTGAAGGCGGGTGCGGTCTACCTGCCGATCGATCCGGCGTTGCCTGCCGACCGCAAGGAGCTGTTGCTGCAGGACGCCGGGACGAGCCTGGTCTTGGAGCCCTCCGAAGTGGAGCTGGGGGAGTACTCCGCCGCGGATCTCACCGACGCGGACCGGATCGCGCCGCTGCGGCCGGACAACACGGCCTATGTCATCTATACGTCCGGCTCGACCGGCCGTCCGAAGGGGGTGGCGGTTCCGTATCGCAACCTCACCAACCTGCTCTTCAATCACCGCAACGATTTCGCCCCACCGGGACAACGACTGCGGGTGGCGTTGACGGCGACGTTGTCGTTCGACACGTCGCTGGAAGGCCCGGTGTTGATGGCCGATGGCCACGAGTTGCACCTGGTGGGCGACGATGTCCGGCTCGACCCGGACGCGTTGGTCGACTACGTCGCCGAGCGCCGGATCGACTTCCTGGATCTGACTCCGACCTATCTGCGTCGTCTGATTCCCGCGGGACTGCTGACCGACCGGCGGCATCGGCCGAAGATCCTCATGCTCGGTGGCGAAGCTCTCGACGAGGGTCTTTGGCGTGAGCTGGCGGCGGCGGAAGTTACGGTGGCTCATAACTTCTACGGACCCACTGAGTACACAGTGGACGCCGTCTCGTGCCGGGTCGGGGACACCGGCCGACCGGTGCTGGGCCGTCCGTTGGCCAACACGCGTGCCTACGTTCTCGACGAGAAGTTGCGGCCGGTGCCCGCCGGTGTGCCGGGCGAGCTGTTCCTCGCCGGGGCGCAGCTGGCCCGTGGTTACCTCGGCCGGCCGGGCCGGACGGCCGGGAGCTTTGTCGCCAATCCATTCGGCGAGCCGGGCGAACGCATGTACCGCACCGGCGACCGCGTTCGCTGGACGACGGACGGGCAACTGGAGTACCTGGGCCGGCTGGACGACCAGGTGAAGATCCGGGGCTTCCGGGTCGAGCCGGGCGAGGTCGAGGCGGCCCTGACGAGCCTGCCCGAGGTCACGGCCGCGGTCGTGGTGGCGACCCGGCCGGAGGAAGGGCACGCCCGGCTGGTCGCCTACGTCGTCTCGACGGCGGACCCCGCGCGGCTGCGGATGGCGCTGAAGGAGACGTTGCCCGACTACCTGGTGCCGTCGGTGTTCGTCCCCATCGAGGCGATTCCGCTGACCCCGCAAGGCAAAGTCGACCGCCGCGCCCTTCCCGCGGTCGCCGACACGGCCGAACCGGGCACCGGCTACGTCGAGCCGGCGACCCCGGCCGAACGGGTGCTCTGCGAGATCTGGGCCCAGGTCCTCGGGGTGGACCGGGTCGGGACCGCGGACAACTTCTTCGAGCTGGGCGGCGACTCCATCCTCAGCATGCAGGTCGTGTCCCTGGCCCGCCGGGCCGGGCTGCGGTTGTCCACCAAGGACATCTTCCTGCGCCAGACCGTCGCCGCACTGGCCCCCGTGGCCGGCGCGGTGGCCGAGACGGCGGAGCCGGACCGGCCGGTCACCGGGCCGGTGCCGCTGACCCCGATCCAGGACTGGTTCTTCGCCACCCACACCGTCAACCCGCACCACTTCAACCAGTCCATGCTGGTCGAGCTCGCCGACGGCTGCGACGCCGGCGCGCTGGAGCGGGCCCTGGCCGCGGTGTGGACCCACCACGACGCCCTCCGGATGCGCTTCACCCGCACCGAGGAGGGCTGGCGCCAGCACAACGCCGACGTCGAACCGGTGCCCGCGCTGCGCCACGAGGACCTGACCGCCGTGCCCGAGGCCGAACGGGAGGCCGCGCTGGCGCGGATCGCCGACGACGCCCACGCCGGGTTCGACCTCACGCGCGGCCCGCTGCTGGCCGCCGTCCTCGTCACCGCGGACGCGGGGTGGCGGGCGAGGCTGTTCCTGGCCGTGCACCACGTCGTGGTCGACGCCGTCTCCTGGCGCATCCTGCTCGACGACCTCGACAACGCCTACCGGCAGGCCGCGCGGGGCGTCCCGATCGACCTCGGCCCGCGGACGACGTCGTTCCGGGACTGGGCGCACCGCCTCCGCGACCACGTCCGCGACGGCGGGTTCGACGACGAGCTGGCCTACTGGACCGGCCTGCCCGCCTCGGGCGAGCTGCCGGTGGACCACGACGGCGGGACCGTCGGCACGGCGGAGGTCACCGTGGTGCTCGACGCCGACGACACCAACGCCCTGCTGCGCTCGGCGCCGTCGGCGTACCGCACCCGCGTCAACGACGTCCTGCTCACCGCGCTGGCGTGGGCACTGGCCCGGTGGACCGGGCGCCCGGACGTGTCGATCGCCCTGGAAGGCCACGGCCGGGAGGACGTCCTCGACGGCGTCGACCTCACCCGGACCGTCGGCTGGTTCACCACGCTGTTCCCGGTCGGGCTGTCCGTCGACGGCGCGGACGACCCGGACTGGCGGACGCTGGTCAAGTCGGTCCGCAAGCAACTGCGGGCCGTACCGGGCAACGGGTTCGGCTACGGCGCGCTCCGCCACCTCGGCGACCCGGACGTCCGGGAACGGCTCGCCGGCACCGGGCCGCAGCCGCAGATCACCTTCAACTACCTCGGTCAGTGGGACGGCACCGGGAAGGCGGGGGCCGAAGGCCTGTTCGCCGCGGTCCGCGGCTCGCTCGGCCTCGACCACGACCCGGCCGAGCACCGCCCGCACCTGCTCGACCTGGTCGGCGCCGTCGAGGACGGCGAGCTGGTGTTCTCCCTGATCTACCAGCCCGGCCGGCACGACCGGCGGACCGTCGAAGCGGTGGCCGGCGACTTCGCCGCCGCCCTGCGGCGGATCGCGGCCGACAGCCGGGTTCCCGCCGGCCGGAAGGGGCGACGGTGACCACGCGGCTTTCCCGGAACCGGAACTACCAGCTGCTGTGGTGCAGCCAGGCGCTGTCGGAAGCCGGGTTCAGCGCGTCGATGATCGCGTTGCCGCTGCTGGTGCTGGCGGTGACCGGCTCGCCGGCCCTGTCCGGGCTGGTGCTCGGCGTGGACGCGATGGCCCAGCTCGTCGCGGGGCTGCCCGCGGGAGCGCTGGCGGATCGCTGGGACCGCAAGAAGATCCTGCTCGGCTGCGAAGCCGGTTACGCGCTGGCGGTGGCGAGCCTGGCGGCGGCGATCTGGTGGGGCGTGGTGAGCGTCGCGCAGCTCGTCGTGGTCGCGGCGGTCATGGGCTGCTGCCGGTCGCTGTTCGGACCGGCCGAAGATGCGATGCTGGCCGGGGTCGTGTCCGCGGACCAGCTGCCCACCGCGGTGGCGATGAACTCCGCGCGCGGCGCGCTCGGCCAGCTGTCGGGCACCGCGGGCGGCGGGTTCCTCTACGCACTGGGTCGGGTCGTCCCGTTCGCCTTCGACCTGCTGGCCCACCTGGTTTCGCTGGTGGCCCTCTGCTTCGTCCGCGCGCCGCGCCGCGCCGAGGTGCCGTCCGCCGGCCGGCACTTCGGCCGGGAGATCGCCGAGGGGCTGCGCTGGGTGTGGTCGGTGCGGCACGTGCGCGCCACCATGGCGTGCGCGGTGAGCCTGAACTTCTTCTTCAGCGCCTACTACATCGTCGTCATCGTGCTGGCCCAGGAGCGGGGCATCACCTCGGGCGAGATCGGCGTGATGGCCGCGATGCTCGGGGTCGGCGGGGTGGTGGGCTCCCTGATCGCGCCCTCCCTGCAGCGGCGGCTCAGCCCCTACGTGTCGATCATGAGCGTGTTCTGGGTGCTGACCCTGCTGACCCCGCTGGCGGCCGTCATCCACGACGGCTACCTGCTGGGGGCGCTGTTCGTCGCGATGGCCCTGTCCCCGCCGACCGCCAACACGACGATCGGGACCTACCAGCTGCTGCTCACCCCGGACCGGCTGCGTGGACGGCTGACCAGCGTGATGGCCGTGATCGGCGGGGTGTCCGCGGCGACCGGGCCGGCTTTCGGCGGCCTGGTGGTGCAGGCCTTCCCCGGCACGGACGCCGTCCTGCTGTGCGCCGCGGGCATCGCGCTGGTGACCCTCTTCGTCACCTTCAGCCCCACGCTCCGCCGGTTCCCCCGCAGCGACACCCTCACCGCCGAAACCGCACCGACGACCGAGGAGACCAGGCGATGACCACGCCGGAACCCGGCACCGGCCTGATCACGCGGCTTCGTCGTCACGCCAGGGGGCCGGCCGGTTCTCGGCCTGGGCAGCCGTCTTCCGAGGCGGGCGCGCGGCCTGCTTCCGGTCCACCCAGGCCAGCACGACGGCGAGCCCGGTGGTCGAGGCCGCGCCGAGCAGCAGGCCCCGGCCACCCAGGCCGCTCGCCGCACCCGCGAGTGCCGCACCCGCGGCCGCCATCGCCACCTTCAGCCCGGCGCTGGTGACGAACACCTGGGCCTGGGCACCGGCCGGGGCGTAGCCGCCGCGGGCGGTGAGCGTCGCGGTGAACGACGTCGCGTTCAGCAGCCCGAGCACCCCGAACCCCGCGACGGCCGAGACGTAACCCGGCGCGAGTGCGCACAAGGCCGTGGCCACCGCCATGGCGCCGAACAACCGCGCGGCGAGCAGTGCGGGTTCGCCACGCAACGGCCACGCCGTGACCAGCGCGGAGCCGAGGAGGCTGCCGGCGCCGTAAGCGACCGTCAGGGTGGCGCCCGCCGCGGCGGAGCCGTGCAGCTCACTGCCGAACCGCACCGCCACGACGGGCAGCGCGCCGAGCTCGACCGCGGCGAGCAGCGTCAGCACGGTCACCCGCCGCAGCGCGGGTTTCCGGACGAGGACCGCCAGCCCGGCCCGCAGGCCGGCGACTTCGCGAGCCGGTTCCCGCGCGGCGAGCGGCAAGGTGAGGACGAGCGCCCCGCCGACCCCGGCGGCGACGGCCGGCCCGAGCACGGCGTCGAGCGGCCCGCCGAGCGCGGTGAGCCCGGCGGCCGCGGCCGGCCCGGCGGTGCCGCCGACGCCGTAGGTGAGCGCGTCCCAGCCCCGCCGCCGCCGTCCGGCGCCGAGGTCGCCGAGGACGCTGCTGAGCCCACCGGTCAGCAGCGGCCCACAGCACCCGGCGACGGCCACCGCGCCGACGGCGGCCAGGCTGCCGATCGTCAGGGCCCCGGCGGCGAGCGCCAGCCCGTAGAGCAGGTAGGCGGCGGCGAGCAGCCACCGCCGATCACGAGCGCGATCGAGCCGAGCGGCCAGCCAGGGACCGACGAGATGGGGCGCGTTGAGCGCGGCGACGAGCAGTCCGCCGACCGCGGCGGACAGGTGCCGGTCGGCGGCGAGCAGGAGAAGCCCGACCGTGGTGCCGCTGTCGGCGCCGCGGACCAGCACCGCGGCGGTCAGGTAGCGCACCAGTCCGGACATGCCCGCCTCTCGTCGTCACCACATTGTCTGGTGACATGCTCTGGTGACGCGAGCTTGGCAGAAGGGTCCGTCACCACGAGCACCCGCGCGAGCTCCTGAACACGCCATCTGACGTAACGCGATGGCTCTCGGAAGCGGGATACGGCGCCGAGATCACGGTCGACGACGTCGGTCTGCGGCGGACTGTCGCTCTTCGCGAGACGGTCGACTCCTTGTGTCGTCGGGGCCCTTCGGAGGCGGGGCGAGCCGACTTGAACGCCTTCGCTGTTGAGCCGCCGTTGGTGTTGCAGTGGACGGGTGCCGCCGTTTCGTACCGTGGCGATCTCGGGCAAGCACTGTCCACGTTGGCTCGTGATGCCATCGATCTGCTCGCGGGGCCTCATGTTTCGCGGATCCGTGAATGTGCGCACCCTGACTGCAGCCGGTTGTTTTTGGACGCTTCTCACGCTGGGCGGAGGCGGTGGTGTGGGATGAGTGCTTGTGGTACCAAAGCGAAGTCCGCCAGCTATCGGCGGCGTCGTGCTTCCTCTGGTTGAGTTTCAAGATACGGCTTCGCCGTGGCGTGGGAAATCGGCGCTCTCTGTGGTGCTTTCTCGTTCGGTCGCCGGCGCCGATTCCCCACGCACCGAGTCTCTCTCGTGGGGTGTTCAGGCTGATCGCAGTTGCTGCCGAATGGAAAGACCACACCGTCGGCGGCAACGACAGCCGCAATTGTCCACCTACACGGTGTGCAACCACCTCACGAACCCGCGAACAGGGGACGCATCAAATCTGCGGCGGCTGACGAGGCATGTCGCCGCCGGGTCAGCGTGGTGTCCGTTGTGGACAGCCGGTCCGCGAGGTCCTACCCGTGCGTGGCCCGGGACCGGTGCTGGTCGCTGCCGGCGAACCTGGCTAGGGATGCCGCCGCCAGGTCAGCGTGATGTCCCGCGTGGACAGCCAGGCCGCGAGGTCGTAACCGTGCGCGGCCAAGCCCTCGACCGCGGCGTAGGTCGTTTCCAGCGCGTACTCCGCTTCTTCGGCCGTGACCAGGCCCGCGGCGAGGGCTTCCAGCAGCTCGTCGGTGTCGATGACCCGTACGGACAGCTTGTCCTTGAGCACCAGGTCGACATACAGGTCGGTGGCGACCCAGCGCGGCCCGTCGCGGCGGACGCGGACCACGTCGAGGTAGAAGTCCTGGTCGCGCTCGTGGCCGGGGGAGAACCAGAAGTCGGTGAAGCGGAGACCCAGCCCGGGCACCAGCCATGACTCCAGGTAGTGGAACTGCGCGCGGCCCGGTGTCGGGCGGGCGACGTACAAGCCGAACGGTTCCTCGCGGTACTCCTCGACCTCCCGCCGGATGCCCTTCGGATCGATGTTCACGCGCGCGGCGGGGTCGAAGATCTCGACCTTCGGCGGGTGCAGTGGGGCCATGCCGCCCATCCTGCCGGGATCCGCGGCGGAACCGGTCACGAATCGCACACACCCGCCGCGCGCGCCACACGTTCGGGCTAAGGTGCGCCGACCGTCCGGGAGCCGAGGGGGAACTGGGGATGTTCGGGATCATCAGGCCGTGCCGGCACCGGCTGTCCGCCGGCCTGCACGCCGACTGGCTGGCGCACCTGTGCGGGCTCTGCCTCACGCTGCGCGACGAACACGGCCAGTTCGCCCGCGTCGTCACCAACTACGACGGGCTGATCATCTCCGTGCTGGTCGAGGCGCAGGCACCACGCGCGGACCGGCGGCGGGACGCGGGCCCATGCCCGCTGCGGGGCATGCGGACGGCGTCGGTCGCACGCGGCGAAGGCGCCCAGCTCGCCGCCGCGGTGTCGCTCGTGCTGGCCGCCGCGAAGGTCGGCGACCACGTCGAAGACCGCGACGGCGCCTTCGGCAAGCGCCCGGTCGCCGCGGCCGCGCGCCGGGTCGCGGCCCGCTGGGCGGTGCAGGGCAGCCGCACCGGCTCGCGGGTCGGGTTCGACACGGCGGTGCTAACCGAGGCCGTCGACCGGCAGGGCGAGCTGGAACGCGCGATCCGTCCCGGGGACTCGGCCCTGCTGGCGACCGAGCCGGCCGAACTGGCCACGGCGGCGGCCTTCGCCCGGACGGCCGAGCTGGCCGGACGGCCAGGCAACGCGGCACCCCTCGCCGAGGCCGGCCGCCTGTTCGGGCGGGTGGCGCACCTGCTGGACGCGGTCGAGGACCACGCCACCGACGCCGCCACCGGCGCCTGGAACCCACTCCTGGCCACCGGAACGGGCTGGGCGGAGGCGAGACGCCTGTGCGACGACGCGGTGCTGGGCGTCGAGCTGGCGTTGCGCGAAGCCGACTTCGCCAACCCGGCCCTGGTGCACGCGCTGCTGGTCCACGAGCTGCGGCAGGCGGTGCACCGCGCCTTCGGCCACGGCTCGACCCCCGGCCACGGCACGCCGTTTGCGCAGCAGCCGCCGCCGGGATGGATCGGGCCAGGCCCGGCGCCTCAGCAGCATCCACATCAGGTTCCGCCGGGCTCGGGAGGGGCACCGCAGCCACGCGGATTTCCCCCGCCCGGCCCGGTCCCGCCGCCGGGCGCCCCCGGTGGTCCTGGAGGCCCAGGCGGCCCGAGTGGGCCCGGCGGTCCCGGTGGCCCGGGTGGTCCGGGTGGTCCCGGTGGGCCGGG
The DNA here is from genome assembly GCF_040640995.1 of Amycolatopsis sp. NPDC021455. NCBI lineage: Bacteria > Bacillati > Actinomycetota > Actinomycetes > Pseudonocardiales > Pseudonocardiaceae > Amycolatopsis > Amycolatopsis sp. NPDC021455. Next base: position 91,339 of record NZ_JBFACT010000019.1, read on the forward strand.
CGGTCCCGGAGGCCCAAGTGGCCCGGGCGGTCCCGGAGGCCCAGGCGGTCCCGGAGGTCCGGATGGTCCTGGAGGCCCAGGCGGTCCCGGAGGCCCAGACGGCCCAGACGGCCCCACCGGCCCCGAGCCGCTCCACGGCAAAGGCGGCGGCCTCTGGTACCCGAAGTTCGCCGTCCCGCCGAAGAAGCGCAACTTCTTCCTCGGCTGCGCCCTCACGCCCTACATGTGCTGCACCTGCCAGTTCTGCTGCCGCGATCCCTATCCTGGCCCGTGGAGCGGGAAGCCCGTCGGCGCCTGTGACGGCTGTGACTGCTGCAGTGGCTGTGACGGCTGCGACTGCGACTGTTGCTCCTGCTGCGACTGCAGCTGCTGAGACAAAAAGGGGGAGCGCGCATGACGGACCCGATGGCCGAACTGCACCACCGAGGCCGCGAGAACTTCGCCGGCCTGGTCGAGGACGGCGCGAAGCGGCTCGACGCGCTGTTCGCCACCGTCCCCGCACTGGGCGAGCTGGCGGTCGGCACCGTTTACGGCCACCTGCACGAACGCCCGGCCCTCGACGCCCGCACCCGCGAAGCCGCCACGCTCGCCGCGATCGTCGCCGCCGGCATGGTCGGGCCGCCGCTGAGCGTCCACCTGCGGACCGGGCTGGCCGCGGGGCTGTCGCCCGCCGAAGTCTGCGAAGTCGTCGTCCAGACGGCGGCCTTCGCCGGCTTCCCGCGCGCGGTTTCGGCGGCCGACCAGCTGAACCGCCTCTTCGAAGGCCACGGCCTGCCGATCCCGCCCCCGCCGTCCCCGCGCGAAGTCGTCCTCGCGCACCTCGCGGCGCCGGAAGGCGAGGTCGCCGCGGTCCTCGCCGAGTTCCCGCGCACCGACGTGCAGGCGACCGGACCCGACCGGGTGCTGGTCTCGTGCTTCGGGGACGGCCCCGCGCCCGGGGCGGTCCTGCACTGCTCGGTCGACGGCGGCGACGTCGCCTCCGTCACGGTGTTCCGCCCCCGCTGACCAGGGCCGACGGAAATTGTCGGTGGGTCGGCCTACTCTGGTCGACGTGGCTTTCGCAACCGAACACCCCGTGCTCGCCCAGTCCGACTTCCGCCCGGTCTCGGAGATCCCCCGGACCGGCGGCCGCTTCGAGGTGGTCAGTGACTACCAGCCCGCCGGTGACCAGCCGGCGGCCATCGACGAGCTCGAACGCCGGATCAAGGCGGGCGAGAAGGACGTCGTGCTGCTGGGCGCCACCGGGACAGGCAAGTCGGCGACGACGGCGTGGCTGATCGAGCGCGTCCAGCGGCCGACGCTGGTGATGGCGCCGAACAAGACGCTGGCCGCGCAGCTGGCCAACGAGCTGCGCGAGCTGTTCCCGCACAACGCGGTCGAATACTTCGTCAGCTACTACGACTACTACCAGCCCGAGGCGTACATCGCGCAGACCGACACCTACATCGAGAAGGACTCGTCGATCAACGACGACGTCGAGCGACTGCGGCACTCCGCGACGATGAACCTGCTCTCGCGGCGGGACGTCATCGTGGTCGCCAGTGTCTCGTGCATCTACGGCCTGGGCACGCCGCAGTCCTACCTCGACCGGTCGTCGAAGCTCGAGGTCGGCATGCAGCTGGACCGGGACGTGTTCCTGCGGGCGCTCGTCGACGTCCAGTACACGCGCAACGACATCGCGTTCGCGCGCGGCACGTTCCGCGCCCGGGGCGACACGGTCGAGATCATCCCGGCGTACGAGGAGCTGGCCATCCGCGTCGAGTTCTTCGGCGACGAGGTCGAGAAGCTCTACTACCTGCACCCGCTCACCGGGGACATCGTCAAGGAGGTCGACGAGGTCCGGATCTTCCCGGCGACGCACTACGTCGCCGGCCCGGAGCGGATGGAAAAGGCGATCCAGGGCATCGAGAAGGAGCTCGAAGAACGGCTGGCCGAGCTGGAGAAGCAGGGCAAGCTGCTGGAAGCGCAGCGGCTGCGGATGCGCACGGCCTACGACATCGAGATGATGCGCCAGGTCGGCTTCTGCTCCGGCATCGAGAACTACTCGCGGCACATCGACGGCCGCGGCCCCGGTTCGGCGCCGGCGACGCTGATCGACTACTTCCCGGACGACTTCCTGCTGGTGATCGACGAGTCGCACCAGACGGTCCCGCAGATCGGCGGCATGTACGAAGGCGACATGTCGCGGAAGCGGAACCTGGTCGAGTACGGCTTCCGCCTGCCGAGCGCGGTCGACAACCGGCCGCTGACCTGGGAGGAGTTCTCCGACCGGATCGGGCAGACCGTCTACCTCTCGGCCACACCGGGGCCGTACGAGATGGGCCAGGCCGGCGGCGAGTTCGTCGAGCAGGTGATCCGGCCGACCGGCCTGGTCGACCCGAAGGTGGTCGTGAAGCCGACCGAGGGCCAGATCGACGACCTGGTGCACGAGATCCGCGAGCGCGCGGACAAGGACGAGCGCGTCCTGGTCACCACGCTGACGAAGAAGATGGCCGAGGACCTGACCGACTACCTGCTGGAGCTGGGCATCCGGGTGCGGTACCTGCACTCGGAGGTCGACACGCTGCGCCGGGTCGAGCTGCTGAGGCAGCTGCGGGCGGGCGACTTCGACGTCCTGGTCGGCATCAACCTGCTGCGCGAGGGCCTCGACCTGCCGGAGGTGTCGCTCGTGGCGATCCTCGACGCGGACAAGGAGGGCTTCCTCCGGAGCGGGACGTCGCTGATCCAGACGATCGGCCGCGCGGCGCGCAACGTGTCCGGCGAAGTGCACATGTACGCGGACAAGATCACCGAGTCGATGCAGCACGCGATCGACGAAACGGACCGGCGCCGCGAGAAGCAGGTCGCCTACAACAAGGAACGCGGCGTCGACCCGCAGCCGCTGCGGAAGAAGATCGCCGACATCCTCGACCGCGTGTACAGCGAGGCCGAAGACACCGAGCAGGTCTCGGTGGGCGGCTCGGGCCGCAACGCCTCCCGGGGCAAGAAGCCCGAGCAGGGCGACCGGGTGCGCAGCTCCGGGATGCTCGTCGACAAGAACGTCTCGGCCATGCCGCGGGCCCAGCTCGCGGACCTGATCCAGCAGATGACGGACCAGATGATGCAGGCGGCGCGCGACCTGCAGTTCGAACTGGCGGCCCGGCTGCGCGACGAGATCTCGGACCTGAAGAAGGAGCTGAGGGGGATGGACGCCGCCGGCATCAAGTGACTGGACTACTGCATCGACTGAACTACGCCGGGGCCGGCGCGTTCTCGTCCGGTTGCAGCATGCCGAAGATGTTGCCTTCGGTGTCCTTGCAGTAGGCCAGCCACCCGACGCCCGGCACCGGGCTCTTCGGCAGGGCCAGCGTCCCGCCGGCGCGGTTGACCTCGCCGAGGGTGTGGTCGAGGTCGGCGACGCCGATCGTGTTGACGAAGCCGTGGACCGGGGCGGACGCCTCCGGGGCGGGGCCCTGGCGGGGGACGAGCCCGCCGTCGATGCCGTCGCCTTCGCCGGTCGTGATCACCCAGTAGGGGACGTTGCCGCCCCAGCGTTCGAACTTCCAGCCGAACACTTTCGTGTAGAACGCCACCGCTCGTTCGGGGTCACCCGCGTGGATCTCGAAGTGGACGGGACGAGGCATGCAGGCCTCCTCGGGCCGGGCCGTCAGGTGTGGCGAGACTACGCCTGACAGCCCGGCTCCGGGAGATCACGGAAGTGTTCAAAGCGGAGTGTCACAGCCGCGTGTCACAGCCGCGTGTCACAGTGGAGTGTCACAGCGGCGGGCGCGCCGAAAGGGTGAGGTCAGCGTCGAAGTCCGGGAACCCGCCCGGGGCGCTGCGGGCAGCCAACGACGAGGCCGGTGGCAGGCCGGCCCAGCGCCGGACCGTCGCCGTGGCCGCCGCCGCGTCGGCCGGAGGCAGCTGGGCGATCTTCGACCCGTGGTTGCCGCCCGGCACGTAGTAGCGGTACGAGTCACGGCTGCCCCGGCCGAGTTCGAACGGCTCGGCGCCCCACGGGTCGTTCGAGCCGTACACGAACAGCAGCCGCGTGCCGCGGGACTTCACCCAGAAGTCGATGTCCGGCATCGCCAGGTAGTCGAAGGGCGGGATCCGGATCGAGCTCGGCACGAACGTCTTCGGCTGGTCGGCGCCCGGGTAGCGCAGCAGGTCGCGGAGGTAGCCGTCGTACGCCTCGGGCGAGCCGAGCTGGGCCGCGGCCTGGTAGTAGTACGGGATGAAGGGCGCGAGGTCCTGGTCGGAGTAGGTGTTGAGGCTTTCCACCTTCTCGTACCAGGCGTAGACGTCCGCCGCCGGCGCGCCGGGCGCGGGCACCGTCGCGCAGTCCGCCTGCTTCTGGTACTGCCAGAAGGCGAAATACGAGTCGATCACCGAGATTTCGAGCGACTTGTCCGCCGAGCCCACGATCGAGAACGTCAGCCCGCGCTGCGCCGCGTCCGCCGCCGCGATCGCGCCCAGCTCGTCACGCCGCTTCAGCGCGTCGCGCTGGATGGCCTTCAGCGCGGCCCGGCACGCCGGGTCGTCGCCGACCCGGGACAGGAACCGGTTGTAGACGTCGACCGGGTCGATGACGTCGTTGGGCGCGACGTACGGGATGGTCGCGTCGACGTCGTCGGGGAAGAAGCGCCGGAAGTACGTCGCGGTCATGCCGCCCTTGCTGCCGCCCGTGGCCAGCCACTTGCCCGGGTAGATCGCCTTGAACGCCTGCACCGCGCGGTGCTCGTCCGCGGCGGCCTGCCAGATCGTCAGCTGCTTCGCCCAGTTCTCCGGCTCCGGCCGCGAAGGCGTGAAGTAGCGGTACTCCATCGACAGCTGGTTGCCGTCGACGATCTGCGTCGGCTCGGACCGGTTCGGCGAGCCGCTGACGTTGTAGCCGCTGGTGTAGGCGACCGTCGGGGCGGCGAAGTCGCGGTGCAGCAGGGTGAACCGCTGCTGGAACGTGCCCGCGCCGGGGTGCCGGTGGTCGGCGGGCTGGGTGTAGGTCAGCTTGAAGAACCGGTACCCGGCCGGCGCCGCGTCCTCCGAAACGACCGTCAGCCCGGGGATCTTCTGCAGCTCCGCCTTGATGTCGGGGGCCGCCGCGGCCGCCGGCGCCACCCCGGCCATCGCGAGCAGGACCATGCCTGCGGTGAACAGTCTGCGCATCGAGCACCCTCCCCGGCTCCTGAACCTTCGGTGGGACCTTCACAGAACCGGACGCGGTCGGCAATCGGCTGTCCGGGCGCAGAATCGGTCAGGGACCGACTTTCGGCGGGTGGCGCGGTGCCCGGGCGGCCGACGGCACGGTGCGAGTTGTCCGCGTGATCGGCGCGGGATTACCGTCCGAATCCGAAGGCACCGGCATCGAGCGAGGGGGTCCGCCATGAAGGTTTCCGACTGTCCGGCGACGGAGGTCGAGGTCCGCGTCGACGCCCGGCCGGCCGAGGTCTGGTCCTGGCTGCTGGACGTCGACCTGCCGGCCCGGTTCTCCACCGAGTTCCAGGGCGGCGGCTGGGTCGAGGGCGGCGAACCCGGCCTCGGCGCGCGGTTCCGCGGCCGCAACTCCCACCCGGTCGCCGGGGAGTGGGAGACCGTCTCGACCGTGACCGGGTACGAGCCCGGGCGGCTGTTCGCGTGGGCCGTGATGGACGTGACGAACCCGGCGGCGTCGTGGAAGTTCGAGCTCGTCCCGGACGGCGACGCCACGATCCTGCGCCAGTGGGCCCAGATCGGCCCGGGCCCCTCCAACCTGACGGCGATCATCGGCTCGATGCCCGAGCACGAGGACGAGATCGTCGCGATGCGGCTCGGCGAGCTGCAGGCCAACATGCGGCGGACGGTCGAAGGCATCAAGGCGCTGGCCGAAAGCGGCGTGCGCGTCTAGCGAAGCACTCTGTCCACATAGGACTTGACGGCGGCGAGCGCCGCCGGCGACCGCCACAGGCGCTCGACCTCCGGGTCGTCGGAGTGCCGGTACTCGGCGATCCGCTCGTGGAACGGCTGCCGGATCTGGGCCTTGGTGTGGGCGAACGGCTCGGCGGGCAGGTCGCCGAGCCGCTTCGCGACGGCGAGGGCGCGCTCGAGGACCTCCTCCGGGGCCGCCGGCTCGTCGGCCAGCCCGCGGGCGAGCGCGTCCTCGCCGCCGAAGACCGCGCCCGAGTAGGTGAGGGACGGCAGCGGCGCCGTCCCGTACGCGCAGCGCAGGATCTCCAGCGCGGCCAGCGGGAACGGCACGCCGACGAGCAGCTCGGTGACGCCGATGGTGCCCGGGCCGAGCACCCGGTGGTCGCACGCCGCGGCGAGCACCGCGCCCCCGGCGATGGCGTGCCCGTTCAGCGCCGCGACCACCGGACGCGGGCAGCCGAACACGGCCAGCAACGCGTCCGACAGCAGCGGCAGGAACTCCGAGACGTACGGCGCGCCGCCCTCGTCGATCCGCTTGAGGTCGACGCCCGCGGAGAAGATGCCGCCGGTGCCGGTGAGCACCACCGCGCGGGCCTGCTCGGCGTCTTCCATCCGGAGCACCAGCTCACGGCAGGAATCCGTGTCGAGGGTGTTGCCCTTGCCGTGGTCGATCCGCAGCACGGCGACGTCGTGGTGGCTCTCCAGGATGATCGGCACGCCGCCGACCGTACCTCGACGCCGCGGGCCGGTCAGGTCTTACCGCTCAACCGGACGACGCCGAAGTGCTCACGGCGCGCCAGCTCGGTGATCTCCGCCAGGGTCGGCAGCCGGCCGGCCGGGAACTTCAGGCCGATCTCGCGCCCGGCCCGCCGCATGCCCAGCTCGGTGATGCGGTCCAGATAGGTCCGCGCCACCACCGTCTCGTCTTCGATCAGGACGCCGCGCATCGGCGTCGTCCGGCCGGCGAGCGTCACGTCGACGTCCGCGCCGCCCCGGAAGTTCGCCTTCCACCCCGCGGGCGTCAGCGCGTACAGGCCCTCGGCGTCGCGGTGAGCGGTCACCGGGAAGCGGTAGCGCTGTCCGGTGCGGCGGCCGGTGAAGGCGAGGAGCATGAACTCGCCGACCCGGCGGCCGAGCGGGCTGGGCAGGACCCTGCGCAGCACCACGTTGAGCGTCTTCACCAGCGGCGCGGGCGGCTGGTGCCATTCCACCACGGTGGTCATTTCCGCAGCTTACGCCGGGTGCGGGGGTCAGCTGGTGATGTCTTTTTGAGCGAACCGCCGTCCCGCGTAGAGGAAGAACACCGTCCCGTAGATCACCGCCGAGAGCATGCCGCTCGCCAGGTTGGTCCAGTCGACGTCGGTGGAGATGAGGTCCATCCAGGCGAACGCGTAGTGCGTCGGCAGGTAGTTGCGCAGGCCTTCCAGGGCCGTGATCTGGTCGAGGATCTGGGACAGGATCGCCACCAGCACCGCGCCGCCGACCGCGCCGAGCGGGGCGTCGGTCGACACGCTGAGCGCCAGCGCCAGCCCGGCCACCCAGGCCAGCTGCAGGATGATGTACACAGTGGACAGCGCGATGGCCAGGAGGCTGTCGCCGAAGGACACCGCGTCGCCGGTCGGGCTGATCGCGTCGCCCGCGCCGTACCAGAGCACCCCGACGCCGAGCGACACCAAGGGCAGCAGGACGAGCGCGAACGCCGACAGCAGCCCGGACACGATCGCTTTCTGCCGCAGCACCCGCTGCCGCGGCACCGGCACGGCGAGCAGGTACTTCAGGCTCGACCACGACGCCTCGCTCGCGATCGTGTCGCCGAAGAACAGCGCGACGATCATCGGCAGCAGGAACGTCCCGGACACGAACAGCGCCAGCACGACGAAGTTCGGCGCGGACGCCGTCGCCAGGTCGACGAACCCGCCGCTGCGCCGGTTCGGGTTCGACTGCCCGAGCTGGAACGCGATCACCAGGATGAACGGCAGGATCGCGACGAACCCGAGCAGGAACTGCGTCCGCCGCCGCCGCAGCTGACGGCGCAGCTCGACGCCGAGCCGCAGCGTCCGGCGGGCGCTGTAGCCCTCGACCGCGCCGTCCGGCCCGACCCCGGCGTGTTCGGCCGAAGCGACGTCGCTCAGCTCGTCCAGCGCGTGCGGATCGGTGTGCACACCCTCGCTCACGACTCATCTCCGACCAGTTGCAGGAACGCGTCTTCCAGCCGGCGCCGGGGCCCGGCCTGCTCCACCGCGACGCCGGCGCGGACCAGTGCCGCCACCGCCTCCGCGCGCGGCAGCCCGTCGAGGTTGGCGTGCACGACGTCGCCCTCGACGTCGACGTTCGTGACGCCGCCGACCGCCTTCAGCGCCGCGGCGGCCGCCGCCGCGTCGTCGACCTTGAACGTCGCCTCGCCGCCGGCCGCGGCCAGCTCGCCGACCTCGCCCGCGGCCACCAGCGAGCCGCGGTGCATGACCACGACGTGCGTGCAGGTCTGCTCGACCTCGGCCAGCAGGTGGCTGGACACCACCACGGTGCGGCCGGTCGCGGCGTACCGCTTCAGCACCTCGCGCATCTGGTGGATCTGGGGCGGGTCGAGCCCGTTGGTCGGTTCGTCGAGCACCATGAGCTCCGGCAGGCCGAGCATCGCCTGGGCGATCGCCAGCCGCTGCCGCATGCCCTGGCTGTAGGTCCGGACGCGGCGTTCGACGGCCGTGCCGAGCCCGGCGATCTCCAGCGCCTCCGCGAAGTGCGCCTTCTCCGCCGGACGCCCGGTCGCGGCCCAGTACAGCTCGAGGTTCGCCCGGCCGGACAGGTGCGGCAGGAAGCCGGACCCTTCGACGAACGAGCCGATCCGCGACAGCACCGGCGCGCCCGGGGTGATCTTGTGCCCGAACACGCGGATGCTGCCCGCGGTCGGCGTGATCAGGCCCATCAGCATCCGCAGCGTGGTCGTCTTGCCCGCGCCGTTCGGCCCGAGCAGGCCGAGCACCTGGCCCGGCTCGACGCGGAAGGAGAGGTCCTTCACCGCGACGAAGCCGCCCGCGTACTGCTTGCGCAGCCCTTCGATGACCAGTGGTGTGCCGGCGAGCTCCGGGTCGACGTCGGTGGCCCGGCGGCGGCGCAGCGCCGCGAAGAGCACCACGGCCACGCCGATCGCCAGCGTCACGCCGATGCCGGCCAGCTGCCCGACCGGGGCCGGGGAGCCGACGGACGCGCCGGGCACGATCGGCACGGCCAGCGCGGTGCCGCCGGCCAGCCCGATGCGGAACACCGCGGGCGCGGCCGGGGCGGCGAACGCCTGGTCGGTGGTGCCGACGACCAGCCGCAGCGAGTGCCCGCCCTCGATCGGCCGGACGATGCCGGGCAGCGTCACGGTGACCTCGACCGGCGTGCCGTCGGCGGGCAGCCCGCTCACCCGGAACGGGGCGATCGCATTGGCCGGCAGCACCCGCGAGCCGTCCTGGCCGACGTCGTAGAGCTTCGCGAAGAGGACAGCCTCCGGCTGCGGATGCGCCGGATCGGCGGCGACTTGCAGCCGCACGGTCGACGCGCCGCTGACGACGATCTGGCTGTCCACCGGCGCCGTGGTGAACTGCGCGGCCTGGCCCGGCGGGTCGTTGCTGAACAGCGCGCCGAGGCGCGACGAACTGCTCGCGACGCCGTTGAGCCCGGGGATCCCGCTCACCGCCGCCGGGTTCGCCCCGGCCGGGCGCACGACGGGTTGCGCGGGACCGTTCAGCGCCAGCAGCCGCCGCTGCGTGGCCGGGCCGGTCAGCCCGGGGTAGGCCGGGGCGTTGACCGTGCGGACCGACGGGGTTCCGTTGGCGCGCAAGGTGCCCTGGACGTCGTAGCTGAAGCCGGTGCCGGGATCGCCGCCGCGCACCGCGGTCCACAGGAAGTCGGCGATCTTCGCCCGCAGCTGCGGTCCGGGCTTGCCGCCGTCGTGGCCACCGGTGTACCAGATCGTCTTCACCTTGCCGCCCGCCGCGGTGATCTGGCGGGCGGTGGCGTCGGACTGGTCAAGGCCGAACAGCGTGTCGCTCTCGCCCTGCACCAGCAGCGTCGGCACGGTGATCCGGCTCGTCACGGACGCGGGGGAGACGCGGCGCAGCAGGTCGACGCTCGCCTGGCTCGCCTGGCCGGTGGTGCCCAGCTCGGTGTAGGCGCGGCAGACCGCGGCGGTGAACCGGCCGCACGGGTCGGCCGGACCGCTGCGCGGCCCACCCGCGCCGGGCGGTACCGCCGGGACGGCGGCCGCCGCACCCGCCCCGGTGGCGCCGGTGGAACCCGTGTCGGTCGCCTGCCCGGCCTCCGGCGCTTCGGCGGACGGCGAGCCGCTCGCCGCGGCGCCCGAACCGGCCGAGAAGAAGATGCCCGCCCAGCTCTTCTTGAACACCCCGCCGGGGGCGAACGCGCCGGCGGACGGGGTACCCGGGGCCGTGGACGCCGGGGTCGCCGCGTTCGGGATCAGGCCCTGCGCGAGGTCGTTGTAGGTGATCACCGGGGCGACCGCGTCGACGCGCTTGTCCGTGCCGGCCAGGAGCAGCGACAGCGCGCCGCCGTAGGAGGCACCGGTGACGGCGACCTCGGGGTCGCCCTTGGCGTCGAGCGTGACCTGGTGCTGTGCGACGAGCCGGTCGATCAGGCGGCTCGCGTCGGCGACCTCGCCGCCGGGGTCGTTGAGACCGATCTTGCCGGTGCTCCTGCCGAACCCGCGCGCGGACCACGTCATGACGACGAAGCCCTTCCGCGCGAGCTCGCGGGCGTCGTCGGCGACGCTGTTCTTGTCCCCGCCGAAGCCGTGCGCGAGCAGCACCGCGGGCGCGGGCACGGTCGCGGGGAGGTAGGTCGTCGTGTCGATCTTGACCTGGCCCGCCGAGCCGGGGCCGGCGGGCATGTCGATCAGCGCGTCCTGCGCGGGCACCGGCGGGGCCGCCGCCGGATGCGTGATCCAGAAGACCGCGCCGGCGGCCAGGACCACGACGACGGCGGCGAGCGCGGTGAGGCGGGCTCCGCGGGTGCGCGGGAGCGGGAGTCGGGGCACGAAGTGACCGTATGTGAACTTTCCTGAGAGTGTCCTCACCGGCTCACGGTGATCACACACCTGGGGACCACCTGGTGGACCGAAGTGACCAGAATTACAGGACCAACCCGGTGACGTGCGCGATCCCGGCTGGCGCTCGGGTGGGGGGAACCGGCAAACTGGACCCGCTGTGAGGGGAGTATTCCTTCGCGGCGGTGTCGTCAGCACGGTGGCCCTGCGCCCCCGGCACCGTCGGCCGGTGGTTTCCACCGGCGGAAGAGACCTCCGGTTAGTTGCTCATGCGCACTATCCGGAGGTTCGAGTTCCATGACTGTCCCCCTGTGGCTGTGGATCGCCACGATCGGTGGCCTGCTCGCGCTGATCGCGCTGGACCTGGTCATCGTCGATCGCAAGCCGCACGAAGTGACCACGGGGGAAGCCGCCCGCTGGGTGATCTTCTACATCTCCTGCGCGATCGTCTTCGGCATCGGCGTGTGGATCTTCGCCGGGCACGACCCGGGCGTCGAGTTCTTCACCGGGTACATCACCGAGTACTCGCTGAGCGTCGACAACCTGTTCATCTTCATGATCATCATGGCGTCGTTCAAGGTGCCCGCCATCCACCAGCACCGCGTGCTGCTGGTCGGCATCCTGCTCGCGCTGGCCATGCGCAGCGTCTTCATCGCCATCGGCGCCGCGCTGATCGAGCAGTTCGTCTGGGTCTTCTTCCTCTTCGGCGCGGTGCTCGTCTGGACGGCGGTCAGCATGCTGCGCGGCAAGGGCGAGGAAGAGGAATACCACGAGAACGCCGTCACCCGGCAGGTCCGCAGGATCGCCCCGGTGGCCGACGACTACCACGGCCACGCGTACACGGTGAAGGTCAACGGCAAGCGGATGATCACGCCGATGCTGCTGGTCATCGTGGCCATCGGCTCGGCGGACCTGCTCTTCGCCGTCGACTCGATCCCGGCCATCTTCGGCATCACGCAGGAGGCGTTCCTCGTCTTCACCGCCAACGCGTTCGCCCTGATGGGCCTGCGGCAGCTGTACTTCCTGCTCGGCGGGCTGGTGACGAAGCTGGTCTACCTCACCTACGGCCTCGCGGTGATCCTCGCCTTCATCGGGGCGAAGCTGTTCCTGCACGCGCTGCACGAGTACCACGTCGTGCCGGACTGGCTGGACATCAACAACTGGATCTCCCTCGGCGTGATCGTCGTCGTCCTCGCGGTGACGACGGTGGCCAGCCTGGCCAAGGCCCGGCGCGACGAACGGAAGCAAGTCCCCGCGTAAGTCGTTCGCAGCGCTAAGGAATTCCGGTACGGTCGGGGACGTGCGTCCTGCCGACATCGAAGCCCTCGTCGTCCCCGGCCGTCCCGCCCTGCGCGGGAACCTGCTGCTCACCGCGCTGAAGCGGCCCGACCTGAAGACCGACGCCGCGCACAGCGCGCTGCGGCGCGTGTCGCCCGACGGCGGCGAGACCGCGTGGACGCACGGTCCGCGCGATTCCTCGCCGTCGATCTCCCCGGACGGGCGCTGGGTGGCGTTCCTCCGTGCCGGGGAGGGCAAGGGCGCGGACGGCAGCCCGCAGCTGCACGTCATGCCGTCCGGAGGCGGCGAAGCGCGCCGGTTGACCTCACTGCACCTCGGGATCGGGGAGCCGGTGTGGGCGCCGGACTCGCGGCGGGTCGCCTTCACCGCCCGCGTGCCCGAGGCCGGCCGCTACGGCACCGAAGGCGCCGACGGCGAGACCCGTGAGCCGGCCGCCGAGGCCCCGCGCCGGATCACGCGGCTGGACTACCGGATCGACGACGTCGGGTTCCTGCGGGACCGGCCGCAGCGGCTGTTCGTCCTCGACACGCTCGAGCCGGCCGAGTCCCCGGAGCCGCTGACCGGGGACGGGTTCGACGCGGCCGACCCGGTGTGGACGCCGGACGGCCGCCGCGTGGTCTTCACCGCGCCGCCGGACTGGGACGCCGCCGAAAGCGACTACCGCGACCTCTGCGCGGTCTCCGCCGACGGCGGCGACCCCGAAGTCGTCGTGCGGTGCGAGGGCTACGCGGAGCAGCCGGTGTTCGGCCCCGACGGCACGTTGTTCTACTACGGGCAGTCCTTCGAGGACCACCACGAAGCCGCGCCGACCGGGCTGTACGCGGCGGTGCCCGAGTTCGGCGCCGGCCCGGTGAAGCCGCGGCGGCTCACCGACGCCGAGACGGTGGACTGCGAGCCCGTGGCGGGCCCGCCGGCGCCGCGCGGGGACGACGTGCTCGTGGCCGTCCGCCACCGCGGCGCGGTGGAGCTGCGCGCGGTCCCCGTCGACGCCGCCGACGCCCCGCTGGGCGACCTGCCGGTGGTGTACGCGGACCGGACCGCGGTGCGGTCGTTCGCCCTCGACGGCTCGGTGATCGCGGCGGTGGTCGCTTCCCCCGAGTCCGCGGGGGACGTCGTGCTGCTCGGCGACGGCGACCCGCGGGTGCTCACGGATTACTCGAAGCCGTTGCGGGACAAGGGCATCCGCCCGATGATCGAGCTGGAGACCACCGCCCCGGACGGCTACCCGGTGCACGGCTGGCTGGTGCTGCCCGAGGGCGACGGCCCGCACCCGGTGCTGCGCGTGGTGCACGGCGGCCCGTTCCTCCAGCAGGACTGGGGCCTGTTCGACGAGGCGCAGGTCTACGCGTCGGCGGGGTACGCGGTGGTGCTCGGCAACCCGCGCGGCGCGGCGGGCTACGGGCGCGAGCACGGCCACGCGATCACCCACGGCTTCGGCACGGTCGACGTCGACGACGTCCTGGCGCTGCTGGACAAGGCCCTCGAACGCCCGGACCTGGACGCCTCCCGCGTCGGCGTCATGGGCGGCTCGTACGGCGGCTTCATGACGAGCTGGCTGGCGGCCCACCACGGCGACCGCTTCAAGGCGGCGTGGAGCGAGCGCGCGGTCAACGCGTGGGACTCGATGCTCGGCAGCTCCGACATCGGCTACATGTTCGTCGACGCCTACATCGGCACCGAACCCGAGGTGCTGCGCGACCGCAGCCCGCTCACGTACGCCGCGCAGATCCGCATCCCGTTCGCCGTGGTGCATTCGGAGCAGGACTGGCGCTGCCCGCTTGAGCAGGCGCAGCGGATGTTCGTGGCCCTGCGCCGAGCGGGAGCGGACGCGGAGTTCCTGCTGTTCCCGGGCGAAGGCCACGAGCTGACCCGCTCGGGACGTCCGCGGCACCGCGTCCAGCGCTTCGAAGCGGTCCTGGACTGGTGGGCGCGGCACCTGTGACGCGCGGCTTGGTCTGCTTCGACGTCGACGGCACGCTCGTGCCCGGCACGAGTTCGTGCGCGTGGGTGGCCGCCGCGCTGGGGCACGAAGCCGAACTCGTCGCGGCCGAAGCGGCCTACGCCGCGGGCTCGATGACCAACCAGGAAGCGTCGGTCATCGACGCCCGCGGCTGGGCGGGCCACACCGAGGCGGAGATCGCGGCCCGGCTGGAGACGTTGCCGCTGGTCGGCGGGATCGCCGAGACGGTGGCGTGGTGCCACGACCACGGTCTCCGCCCGGTGCTCACCACGCTGGCGTGGACGCCGGTGGGGCGCGTGCTCGCTCGCCGGTTCGGATTCGCGGCGTACTGCGGGCCGGTGCCGGAGGCCGAGGGCGGGCGCTACACCGGCCGCGTCGCCGAGCACCTGGACGAGTACGGCAAGCGCGACTTCGCGCTTTCGCAAGGCTTCCCGCCGGAGCGGTGTGCCGCGGTCGGCGACAGCCGGTCGGACCTGCCGCTCTTCGCCGCGGTGGGGACGAGCATCGGGTTCAACGCCGCCCCGGCGGCCCGCGCCGTCGCCACCCACGTCGTCGACGGCGACGACCTGCGGGCGATCGTCCCCATCCTCGAAGCTCAGTTGAGCAGCGTGTAGTTCAGCTCTTCACAGACGCGGCCGAGCGGGACGTCCAGGCCCGGGTGGTCGAGCGGCAGCAGCACGTCCGGCGCGATCGGCAGCGCGGCGCCCGCCGGCGGGTCCCACAGGCAGAGGGCCGGGTCGCCGGAGTCCATCGAGGAGCGGTACCAGAGGCCGTCGAGGTCGCTGAACGCGCCGCGGATCGCGCGCGCCCACGCCTGCGTGAGCTTCTTGGGCCCACTGGAAATCTCCTGGGACGCGCCCACCCGCGTCGGCCAGAGGCCCGTCAGGTCGAGCAGGCGCAGCGTGCGCGTCGGGCGGACGACGACCAGCCGGGGACCGCGCGTGCGGCGGTCGACCGTCGAGCTGGTCTGGAAGACCTCGGCGACCGAGGTGCGCACCGTGAGGCCGAAGTAGAGCACCCCGTTCGCGGGGTCGGTGACCGGCACGCCGCCGCGGCCGGGCGACTGCTGGTCGAACCGGCCGTGGGGGAGCGGGCCGGTGTAGCGGAACGAGTTCCACTGCTGGGGGTGGTTGCCGTGCGCGGTGAAGATCCGCACCAGCCTGGTCGTGGGCTGGACCGTCACCACGTCATGGGCACGGTTCAGCTGCCGGACCAGGACGGATCGGGCGGGCGGCAACGGGAGCCGGGCCATGCGTCGGGGGTAGTCCGTCCTTGTCGGAGATCTTGCTCGGGGTGGTCCAGCCTAGAGCGGTGTGCCGAGCGTGGCGATAAGGCGGGCGACGTGGTCCGGGTCACCCCCGGAAAGCAGCCATTGGCGAGGCGTCGCCGGGTGGTCGTTGATCAGCAGGTCCGGTTGCGGGGTGCTCATGAAGGCGGCGACGACGAGCGCGGGCTGGTCTTCGGGCAGCGCCCTGAGCACGACCTCGAGGCCGGGCAGCACGCCCGAGCCGGCGAACTGCCACGCCGGGAGCCGCCAGCCGCCGTCCTTCCAGCCGGTCAGCCTGCCTTCCTTGAGGCGGTGCCGGATCCGGCTGTCGTCGACGCCGAGGGTCTTGGCCGCCTCGTTGACGCTGAGCGCGCCTTCGGCGAGCACCGCGTGGGCGGCCACGGTGCGGGCCCGGAAGTCGGGTTCGTCCTCGCGGCGCGGCGACAGGTCCAGGCCGACGTCGGTGAGCGCGGCCCGCTGGTCGGCGGAGAAGTAGTGCGAGGGATCCGGATTCGGTGGGGACAGTCTGCGCGCCGCGTCTTCGACGAGCGTGAGGAACTCGTGCGCGTCGACCTTCAGGCCCGCCTTGGCGAGGATGTTCTCCAGCGCTACAGACATGTGGCTCAGGTTAACCCGAAACAACGCGCCTGTGCGGGTTCGTGCGGTTTCTTGCCCTGTCTGTGCGTGAATTCACCACAGATCGACACTTTGGGCACATCAATCAACACGTTGAGTAGGCAACTTCCGGTCAGTTTCCCCGGATCGGCGGCGGTTGTCCAGACCCTCCGCGGCTTGACACCACGGCGCGGCACACCTACGTTCCGGGGAGAAAACGATTTCCGCTCCGTGCTCACAGGATCCGGCCGACGCGCCGGTCATGGGGGACACAGGGGGTGGGGCGTGCCTGGGGGGCCCGGCACGAGCCGGCCCCCCCGGGCACGTCGCTCCGACCCTCTGAGTGCGCGAGCCGACCCTCTGAGTGCGCGAGCCGACCCTCCGGCGTCAGCGGCGGGAGCTTTTCCGCTCGATCAGCCGGGCTTCGAGGGTCGTGGTGGTCGCGTCGCGGCTGCTGTCGGTGATGCGGGCCAGCAGGAGCTGCGCCGCCACGCGGCCGACCTCGTAGGCCGGCTGCGCGACCACGGTGAGCGGCGGATCGATCAACGTCGTCCAGGGCGCGTCGTCGAACGAGACGATGCCGACGTCCCGTCCCGGACGCAGGCCACGCGACGACAGCGCCTCCAGCACGCCGATCGCCATCGTGCTGTTCGCGACGAGCAGGGCGTCCGGCGGCGACGGCTCGTCGAGCAGTTCCAGCGCGGCCAGCCGGGCTCCTTCGGCGCGGTACTCCGCCCGCCGCGACAGGACGTTCGCTTCGCCGACGACGTCGGCGTAACCGGCCAGGCGGTCGTCGGCGGTGCGGACGCCGGCGGGGCCGGTCAGGCAGCCGACGCGCCGGTAGCCGCCGGCGAGCAGGTGCCGCGTGGCCTCCGCGGCGGCGTGCCGCGTGTCGACCAGCACCTGGTCGCCCGCCGCGGCGGGCAGCGGCCGGTCGACCGCGACCAGGGGAGTGCCCTGGCGGCGCAGGCCTTCGACGTTCGTCGACCGGCCGGTGGGCGACAGCACCACCCCGGCGACCCGTTCCTGCAGCGCGACCTCGATGTAGCGCCGCTCCTTGTCCTCGTTCTCGTCGGAGTTGCAGAGCACCACCGAGTACCCGGACCGCTGCGCGAGGTCTTCGACGCCGCGCGCGATCGCGGTGAAGAAGGGGTTCTCGACGTCGGAGATGATGAGCGCGAGCACGGCCGTCTCCTGCCGGCGCAGGTTCCGGGCCAACCCGTTCGGGTGATACCCGAGCTCGGTGGCCGCCTCCTGGACCCGCGCGGCCAGCGCGGGGTCCACAGTGGACTTGCCGTTGAGCGCGCGCGACACGGTCGCCGTGGAGACACCGGCTCGCGCCGCGACGTCGCTGATGGTGGCCACACGCCCTCCCTGATCACTCGTCGAGGGGAGAATAGCGCTCTTGGTAGTCGTTTACTGTCCGCTTACCTTAACGGGCGAAGAGCCACTTCCGGTTGTCCGTGCGGGTTACGCCGAACGGAGCCGGTCACGTGCTGTTGCGTCCACAGTGGAGGGTCGGCGGAAGTAGGCGCGGGGCGTCAGGCCGGTGAGGGCCCGGCAGTCCCGGCTGAGGTGAGCCTGGTCGGCATACCCCGCGGCGGCGGCCAGCCCGGCCAGGGTGGGAAGGTGCGGCGCCAGCGCGACGGCGCGCTGGAACCGGCTGACCCGGAGGTAGGTGGCGGGGCCATAGCCGACGGCCTGGACGAACCGCCGCCGCAGCCGCCGTTCACCGACCGCGAGGGGATCCTCGACGCGAGTGGCCGCGGCCGCCGCCCGGCGCGCGGCGGACTGAGCGAGTGCGGCGGTGATATCCGCCGCGCTTGCACCGGACCCGCCGAGTGCGACGGCCATGGCGGCCGGGTCGAGCTGGGCGGCTTGGATCAGTGCGGCGGTAGCTCGTGCTGTTTCCGGATTGGCGGGGCTGAGCGCGGCGTTCGGGTCGAGCTGAGTGGCTTGGATCAGTGCGGCGGCGATCTCCGCCGCGCTCGCGCCGGGCCGGCCGAGTGCGGCGGCCATGGCGGCCGGGTCGAGCTGGGTGGCTTGGATCAGTGCAGCGGCGATATCTGCCGCGCTTGCACCGGACCCGCCGAGTGCGGCGGCAGCCTCCCCATCGGCCCGAGCCCCAGCCAACCCCGCCACCGCTTCGCCGACCCGAGCCGCCCCCGCGTCCAGCCGGTCGATCAGTGCCGCCACCGCCGGGTCGGGTGGCGGTGCCTCCCGTAGCCTCGCCGCAACCGCTTGCGCCGGCGACAGCTCACCCGTCAGCAGCCGCTCGGCGAACACCTCTCCCCACAGCTCGCCCACCGGCACCCGGCGGTCGCGCAGCTCGTCGGCGGCGACCCCGAGCACCGCCGCCGCGCGGCCCGGGATGAACCGCACTCCCGTCAGCACCGCTCCCGGCCGCGTCACCGATGACCACGCCGCCGTGTCCGGGCCCGCCACGAACACCTCGCCGTCCCCGGCGACCAGGTCCACGCAGCCGTCGGGGACGATCCGCTTCGGTTCCGCCGAAGCCGATCGCCACACGCACCGCGCCACGCCCCGCAACGGCCCTGGCGGCGCCGCCTCCTCGTACACACCCCGATCATGCCCCGGGGGACCGACAAAACCGGCCGAGCCCCCCGTTTGGGTGAATGTGCGACTTCTTGCGAAGACCGGCTAACGCGGAGTTAGGTCACGGCGAGATATAGGTCGACGCACTCGGCGGAAGTGCGCGCGACGAGAGAAGACCTCTCCATGGGTGTTCCCACCGTGATCAGGCCCGCTGCGAAGGACCAGCGCGACCGCGCCGCCCGGGCCCGGTCGGCCGGAAGCGTCGTCGTCGTCCTCGGGGTGCTCGCCGCGGCCTTCGCGGTCACGTCGTCCATCGTGCCCAAGTCCACCCGCGGGCCGGCCAAGGAACAGCCCGTGGCCGCGCCGGTGGTCCCGGCCGCGGCCCGCGAGGTCAGCCACACCGTCGTCTACGAACTGCTGGGCGAGAACGGCGCCCGCAACGTCACCTACGCCGGCGCGGGTTCGGCCCTGAGCCAGCGCTCCGAGGTGACGACGCCGTGGTCGGCGTCGTTCAGCGAGTCCGTCCCGGCCGGCCGCACGCCGTTCCGCAGCATCGCCGCCCGGAACCCCGGCCCCGGCGAGCTGCGCTGCCGGATCGTCGTCGACGACGTCGTGGTCGCCGAGAAGGCCGTGGCAGACGAGTCCTTCGTGAGCTGCGCCGTCTGAGTCTGCGGCAGGATCGGCGGCGTGAACGACGCCGCGATCACCTTCGGGCCCGCCTTGGTGGCGGTGCTCATCCTGCTCGCCGTCTTGGGTGCCGCCGTCGTCCAGGTGGGCGGGCTCGGGCCGGGACGAGCCGTGCTGATCGCCGCCGTCCGCGCGGTCGCCCAGCTGGCCGTCGTGTCGCTCGTGATCGTCGCCGTCCTGCGCTCGGCACCCCTGACCGGCCTGTTCGTGCTGGTGATGTTCGGCATCGCCGCGGTGACGTCGGCGCGGCGCGTCGGCACCCGCAGGAACCTGCCGTGGACGGCGCTGGCCATCGCCGCCGGCGTGGTGCCCGTGCTCGCGCTGGTCCTCGGCGCCGGCGTGGTCCCGCCGCGGCCGATCGCCGTCGTGCCGATCGCCGGCATCGTGATCGGCGGCGCCATGACCGCGACGTCGCAGGCCGCCCGCCGCGCCCTCGACGAGCTCAAGTCCCGCCACGGCGAGTACGAAGCCGCGCTGGCGCTGGGGTTCCTGCCGCGCCCCGCCGCGCTGGAGATCTGCCGCCCGTCGGCCGGGCACGCGCTGATCCCGGCGCTGGACCAGACCCGCACGGTCGGCCTGGTGACGCTCCCGGGCGCGTACGTCGGCGTGCTGCTGGGCGGCGCCGGCCCGGTGCAGGCCGGGATGACGCAGGTGCTCGTGCTGATCGGGCTGCTGGCCGCGGAAGCCGTCTCGATCCTGGTGGCCGTGCAGTTCGTCGCGGCCGGGAAGCTCAGCCGAGCGGCGTAGCCAGGTGCGCGGTGTCGTTGAAGCGCCGCACGATCCAGCGGTCGCCGTGCAGCACCAGGTGCGAGATCGAGCCGTTGTCGGCACCGAGGAACGCGAACCGCTCCACCGCGCGGGTGGCCTGCGCGAACACCTCGCCGATCACGCCGCCGTGGGTGAACACGGCGACGCGCTGGTCGGGGTGCGCGGCCGCGATGCGGGTCAGCGCGCCGCGCAGCCGGGCGCCGAACCGCTCGTCGGACTCCGCGCCCGGGATGACGTCCCAGCGCTGCTCGGTCCACAGCCGGTCGACGATCGGGTGGCCGTCGGTCGTGTACTTCCGGAACAGGCCGTTCTCCCAGTCGCCGAGGTGGATCTCGCGCAGGTCGGGCTCGACGACCGGGGTCAGGCCGAGCTTCTCCGCCAGCGGCGCGGCGGTCTGCACCGTGCGGCGCAGCGTCGTCACGTAGATCGCGTCGATCCGTTCCCCGGCGAGCCGGGCGCCGACGCGCTGGGCGTGGTCACGGCCCTCCGGTGCGAGGTCCGGGTCGGCCTGGCCGTCGACGAGGTCGAACGGGGCGTCGCCGCGGGCCGGAGCCGACTCGCCGTGCCGGACCAGGAAGATCTCCGTCGAGCCCGGGGGCGGGCTGAAGCGGAATTGGCGGTACTCGATCTCCTGCTCGGGCGTGCTCATGACCCGACCCTAGCCGAGTTGCTTGTCCACGAAGCACCATCGCCACGTCTCGCCCGGCTCGAAGCTGCGCATGACCGGATGGCGGGATTCGTGGAAGTGCCGGGTCGCGTGGCGGGCAGGCGAGGAGTCGCAGCAGGCGACGTTTCCGCACTTCAGGCACATCCGCAGGTGCACCCACGTCATCCCCTCGGCGACGCACTCGGCGCAGCTGTCGGGCGAGCTGGGGTCCTTGTCCACCCACTCGTGGGCCAGGTGCTTGCACGACCCCGCCGTCGCGGCCGGGGTGCGCAGTTCGCGGCCCTCCACGTCGGGCTCCGCCTCGTCGCGGTCGAGCATGGACTCCTCGATGTCGAGGCGTTCCAGGACCCGGCGCAGGACGTCGTCGTCGGCGCTGCCGCTGTCGCGCGCCTTGAGGAACTGGTCGCGCTCCACTTCGAGGAGCTCCAGCCGCAGCCGGCGGTAGGCGTCGCTCGGCGTCTCGGCCAGCGCGCTCTGCCGGCCGAGCTGCTCCCACGCCGAGTCGGCGCGGTGCTGCAGCCGGTCCCGGAGGCGCTGGATGATCTCCGGCGGGTCGTCGGGCTGCCGGATCTCCTCGAGCTTGGCCAGGGCCGCCCGGGTCATGTCGTGCAGGACGGCCGCCTCCTGCAGCGCGTCCTCCGCGGGGTCCGGCCGCGGCAGGCGCAGCTTCCGGATCAGCGGCGGCAGCGTCATGCCCTGCACGGCCAGGGTGCCGGCCACGACGACGAACGCCGCGAGCACCAGCACGGCCCGTTGCGGGGTGTCCGCGGGCAGCACGAACGCGGCCGCGAGCGTCACCACCCCGCGCATGCCCGCCCACGCGATGACGGCCGAGTAGCGCCACGGCCAGATCTTCGGCAGCCCCTTCTTCGGCAGCAGGCGCCGTTTCACGCGCTTCACGCTGCCGATCCCGGCCATCCACAGCACCCGGGTGAGGATCGTCGCGCCGAGCACGGCGACGCAGATCCACGTGAGCATGGCCAGCGACAGCCCGCTCTCGCCGACCTCGGCGAGGATCCGCCGCAGCTGCAGGCCGATCAGCAGGAAGACCATGTTCTCCAGCAGGAACTGGATGGTCTGCCAGTTCAGCCGGGACGCCAGCCGCGTCGAACCCGAGAGGATCTTCGGCGCCTTGTGCCCGAGGATGAGCCCGGCGATCACGACCGCGAGCACGCCGGAGCCGTGGATCGCCTCGGCCGGGATGTAGGCGATGAACGGCACGGCGAACGACAGCGCGGTGTCGAGCACCGGTTCGTTCAGCCGGGCCCGGACGAACGCGGCCGCGAACCCGACGACCAGGCCGACGACGGCCCCGCCGATGGCCGCGCGGAAGAAGTCCGCGCCGACCTGCCAGAGGCTGACCGAGCCGGCCAACGCGGCGATGGCCGTGCGGAGGGCGACCAGCGCGGCCGCGTCGTTGAAAAGGCTCTCGCCTTCCAGGAGCCGGATGAGCTTGCGGGGCATGCCGACCCGGCGGGCGACGACGCTGGCGGCGACCGCGTCCGGCGGCGCGACGACGGCGCCGAGCGCGATGCCGCCGGCCAGCGGCAGCCCGGGGATCACCGCCCAGGCGACCACGCCGACGCCGAGCGCGGTGAACACGACCAGCCCGACCGACATCAGCCCGATCGCCCCGCGGTTCTTCCGGAAGTCGACCAGCGACGTCTGGATGGCCGCCGAGTACAGCAGCGGGGGCAGCAGGCCGAGCAGCACGACCTCGGGGTCGAGGTGGACCTCGGGCACGCCGGGGACGTACGAGCCGGCGACGCCGACGACGATCAGGCACAGCGGGGCGGACCAGTCCAGCCGCCGCGCCACCGCGCTGACGACCAGGACGGTCACGACCAGCGCCACTATCTCTGCCGCGATGTGCACGGGGTAATCATTACCCGCCCCCCGTGGCGGGTGTCACCTGGCCAGCTCGGGGAGCACCTCCGCGACCAGCTGGGTGTCCATGTACTCGGTGATCTCGCGGATCCGGCCGTCCTCGACGCGGAAGACGAAGCAGTACTTGTTGTCGTACCGCGCCCCGGACTTCGTGGCGACGCTGCCCCGCGTTTCGACCACGACGACGTCGTCCTCGGCGACGAACCGGCTCGCCGTGCTCGTGTAGGTGCCGTCGAACTGCGCGCCGAGCGGCCCGAGCAGGTCGCGGCGGACCGAGTCCTTGCCGCGGAAGGTGCCGGACCAGCTGTTGTGCCCGCTCACCGTCCACGTGACGTCGTCGGCCATGGCGGCGATGAGCGGCCGGATGTCGCCGGTCGCCCAGGCGTCGAACGCGGTCTTCAGGAGCTGCTTGTTCTCCGCTGTGCTCATGGCTCGTAGTCAACACGCTGGAGCGCGCTCCAGGGCAAGTTCGTAGGCTGGGTCGCGTGACGACGGTGGAGATCGCGGCCGGCGCCCTGCGCGGGTCCGAACGGGACGGGGTCAGGACCTTCCTCGGCGTGCCCTACGCCGAGCCGCCGGTGGGAGAACTGCGGTTCCGCTCGCCCCGGCCGGTCGCGCCCTGGTCCGGGGTTCGCGACGCCACGCGGTGGGCGGCGCGGGCCCCGCAGCCCGAGCTGACCGGGCGCGGCTTCACCGGCGATGAGGACTGCCTGTACCTGAACGTCTACGCGCCCGCGCAACCCAGCTCGTATCCCGTGCTGGTGTGGATCCACGGCGGAGGCGGCGTGATCGGCGCGCCGCACCAGTTCGACGCGTCCGCGTACGCCCGGCGGGGTGTGGTCGTCGTGACCGTCGCCTACCGGCTCGGCGTGCTCGGGATGCTGCACCTGCCCGGCGTCGCCGACTCGAACCTGTCGCTGCGCGACCAGGTCGCCGCCTTGGAATGGGTGCGGGACAACGTCGGCGCGTTCGGCGGCGACCCGGGCCGGGTGACGCTGGCCGGGCAGTCCAACGGCGGCCGCACGGTCGGGACGCTGCTGGCCGTGCCCGCCACACGCGGGCTCGTCCACCAGGCGATCGTGCAGAGCGGCACCGGCGTCGGCTCGGTCGTCCACACCCCGGCCGAAGGCGCGGCTGTCGCGGAAGCGGTCCTCGCGGAACTGGACACCTCGCCGGACGACCTGGCGACCCTGCCGGTGACGCGGATTCTCGAAGCGCAGCAACGCGTTTCGGCGACCTCGGGCACCAAGGTGACCTACCGGGTGGTCGTCGGCGACGAGCTGCTGCCCTCGCGCCCGCTGGACGGCGTCCGCGACGTCCCGCTGCTCATCGGGACGACGGCCGACGAGGAGGACCTGTTCAGCTGGCTGCAGTCGGGCGGCGCGAAGCTGCTCGGCGTCGGTTCGACGATGCTGACCCCCGAGGAGATCGAGAAGGCCGTCGCGGCGTATGCCGAGCTGCTCGACTGGCCCGAGGACCAGATCCGCAACCGCGCGCTGACCGCGGGGGACTGGTGGATCCCGGCGATCCGCTTCGCCGAGCAGCAGTCGGACGCCTGGATGTACCGCCTGGACTGGCGGATCGCCCCGCGCGGCCGCGGTCTGGGCGCCGTGCACGGGCTCGACCTGCCGCTGATGTTCGACGACATCCGGAACCGCAACTGGCGGTTCCTCTTCGCCGCCCGCCCGTTCCCGGCCGAACGCCTGCAGGCGGTGGCGACGGAGATGTTCGACGCCTGGGTCCGCTTCATCGCGACCGGCGACCCGGGCTGGCCGCGCTACACGCCCTCTGACCGGCTTACGCGCCTCTTCGACGACGTCTCCACAACAGTCTCCGACCCGGACCGCGAGCAGCGCCTCCTCTGGGACTCCCTCGGAAAGCCGTGAAGGCCTCCTTCCCGGCTTTTATGGCCGGGAAGGAGGCCTTCACGGACCTTCGCTAGACGGTGAGCTTGTCGACGTTCGGGCCGCCGTTGGCGGTCGTCGCCGTCGCCTTGATCTTGTTCGTCCCGGCGCTCAGGGAGACGGGCAGCGTGACCGTCTGCCACGTGTCCCAGTTCCCGGTGCCGCCGAAGGCCACCCCGGACGCCACCTTCGTGCCGTTGACCGAGATGTCCATCGGCCGGTTCGTCGTGGTGCCGTTGGCGAACCGCAGGACGACGTTCGCCGGGCCCGCGGCGGCCGCGTTCACCGAGAACTCCACCGCGCTGCCGACCGCGTTGTCGTAGTTGACGAACCCGCTGCCCGTGTAGCCGGCGTGGTTCGACTCCACGACGCCGCTGGTGATCGTGGCGTCCTCGGCCTGGTAGTCGGCCGGGGTACCCGGGTCGGTCGAGCCGTCCGCCGGGATCGTCTTCGTCCCGGTGTTCCAGCCCGCGACCCGCACCGAGGGCGCGGCCCCGCGAAGGTCCGCGGTCCGGTACGTCGCCGTCAGCGTCGTCGACTCGCCAGGCCAGAGGCTGACCTGGTTGTCGGTCCACCGGACCGGCAGCACCGGCGCGCCCGCCGCGCCGACCACGTGCGCGTCGACGAAGAACGCCGGGATCTTGCCGGCCGAGGTGTTCGTCAGCGTCACCTTGGTCGTCGTGGTGCCGTCGGCGTTGGCCGTCGAGGTCGCGGAAGATCCGAGCGTGACCGAACCCAGCGAGTTCAGCCCCGACAGGTCCGCGTACGACGTCGTCGGCGTGTAGTACCAGTCGCTGTTGCCCCAGTCCAGGGTGTCGGCCTTGGTGGACAGCCAGTACACGTTCCGGCTGACCTCCTTGCCCGACGAATCCGTCAGGACCAGCTTCGCCAGGTACGTCGTCGACAACCCGCTCACCGAGCCGATGGTCAGCGCCGTCGTCTTGGCGCCGTCACCGCCCACCGAAACGGTCTTGGTCTGGTCGAACTTCGAGGTGCCGTCCAGGTTGAACAGCTGCACGCGCGCGGTCAGGCCGGACGCCGCGTCGTGGTTGTGGTTGACCACCACGACCGACTTCGTGTCGTACGAGTACTGGATGTGCAGCGGCTCGTTCGCCTTCTTGGCCCCGAAATAGGAGCCGTTCTGGTCGAGGTAGGCGTCGAACAGCTGCCAGTGCAGCGACGTCCAGCCGCTGTTGAGCATCCAGTAGATGATCCCGGTGGCCGGGTTCGAGCTGTCGCTGAAGTTCCGCGAGTGCGACTCGAACTCGGCGCGGACGTTCTCGTACTGCGCCAGCTGCGCCTTCCGGACGAAGTCGTCGAGGCTCGCCGGCTTGCCGTAGCGGCCGGTCAGCGCGTTGCCGAAGAGCTTCAGGTTGGCGAACGTCGAGGACGAGGACCGGTGGTACTGCGCGGCCGACGGGTTCTTCCACAGCGTGTCCAGCTCACCGGACGACAGCATCCGCTTGAGCGTGTCCATGGTCGGGATGTCCGGCCCGGCGCTGGTCTCGGAGTTGAAGCTCCACGCGCCACCGCTGTCCGAATGCGCCTTGTCGTACCAGTACACCGGCGGGATCCAGTCGTACGGCCCGTTCATCTTCATCCCGGACGACCCCAGCTGCGGCGACGACTTCGCCGACGCGGCCGGGACCACCGGCGTCGCCCAGTCCGCGGCGGACAGCGCGTCGAGGTAGTTCTTCTCGATCGTCGCGTCGGGGGCGAAGTCGCTGCCGATCAGGAACGAGATGACGCTCGGGTGGTCGCGCAGCCGCTCGGCCTCCGCGGTCATCGACGCCTTGGCGACCGGGTAGTCGGCGGCGGTCCAGGGGTCACCCTTCTCGTCCCCGTTGACCTGGCCTTCCCACTTGTCGCAGCACTCCCAGCCGGGCAGGGTCAGCACGCCCATCCGGTCGGCGAGGTCGAAGAACTCGTCCGGCTCGATGTGCCCCTCCAGACGCACGGTGTTGAGCCCGAGGTCCTTGACGTAGGCCAGCTTGTCGGCCGCGTATTGGGCGTTCCAGCGCAGGAACAGGTCCGGCGAGTAGCCGCCGCCCTTGATCAGCAGCGGGCGCCCGTTGATCGTGTAGAACCGGCCGCCGCTCGAGTTCTTGTTCGCCGTCACCGTGCGCACGCCGAAGCTCGAGTGGGAGGTGTCCGACGCCGTCCCGCCGACGCTCGCGGTCAGGTCGAGGTCGTAGAGCGGCTGGCCGCCCATCCCGGCCGGCCACCAGATCTGCGGGTTGTCGATCCCGACCACGCCGAACGTGACGGTCTTCTTCTCCTTCGCCGCCAGCGAAACCGTCTGGCTGATCGCGCGCCCGGCGACCGTGCCGGACACCGTCGTCGACACCGCGGCGGCGCTGTCGTTGCGGACGTCGGCCTTCACCGTCAGGTCGGCGTGGCTCGTCCCGGTCAGCTTCGTGACGACGTGGCCGCCGCGCAGCGCCACCGGGCCGCTGCGCCGCACCAGGACGTCCCGCACGATGCCCATGTTCTGGTCCGGCGGGGTCTGGGCCCAGTCGATCCAGCCCATCGACAGGTCCTTGTTCGGGTCGTTCGGGTAGACCTTGAACGCGATGCTGTTGGTGCCGGCCTTCACCTGCGCGGTGATGTCCAGGTCGTGGCGGGTGTAGGCGCCGGTGACCTGGGTCTTGTCGGCGATCCGCGTCCCGTTGACCCAGACGTCGGCCTTGGACAGCACGCCGCTGAAGTCGAGGTAGGTGCGCTGAGTGGTGTCCGCGACGGTGAGGTCGGTGCGGTACCACCACGGGACCTGGAAGTCCGCGGTCGGCACGTTCTTCATGTTCGTCGAGTAGAACGGGTCGGCGTACTTGCCGTTGGCCAGCAGGCCGGCGTAGACGGTCGACCGCGGGCCGACCGGGTACCAGCCCGAGGTGTTGTACCCGGGCTTGGAGACCGCGGAGTCGTCGCTGACCTGCGCCGACGTCTGGATCAGGAAGCCGGGGACGGCGGTGGCCGGGGCCGCGGCCGCGACCACCGCTCTCGCCGGTTCCTGC
Organism: Amycolatopsis sp. NPDC021455; assembly: GCF_040640995.1. NCBI lineage: Bacteria > Bacillati > Actinomycetota > Actinomycetes > Pseudonocardiales > Pseudonocardiaceae > Amycolatopsis > Amycolatopsis sp. NPDC021455. The sequence continues at coordinate 118,890 of NZ_JBFACT010000019.1, forward strand.
CCGGTGGCCGCCGGAACGGCCGCCCCGCTCGCGGCGACGGCGAGCACCGCCGCCGCCAGGAGGGTCCTTCTTCTCTGCCGATAGTTCACTAGCGCGCCTCCTAGGCACCACGGCGGCGTGGGGGACATCAGGCCCATCGTTAGGGAACTTTCCTAACAATTGCGGACGATCGTAGCGGCCCGGTCACCGGCGGAACAGGGGCGAATCGGTCAGACCCGGGCCGCCTGCCACGCCGCCGCGGCGCGCAACGCCAGGAGGAGTGGCAGGGAACCGTCCTCCCACAGGCGTTGAGGAAGTGCCTCGCTCAGCGGGACGCCGCCGGTCAGCGCCGCCCCGATGCCGGCGAGATCGACGTCGAAGAGCGTCAGCCCCGAGCTGTAGAGCCGCTCGCCGCTGACCGGACGGCGCCGGGAGACCTCGGCGCTGTCGATCGCCAGTTCGGTCAGCCCGAAGAACTCGGGCTTGGCTCCGCGCTCCATCCAGCGCGCGAACCCGACCAGCCGCGTCGACCGGACGTCCTGGGGCGTGAGGCCGCTCTCTTCGCACAGCTCGCGTTCCATCCCCGCGCAGACCGCGGTGTGGAGGAACCGCCGCCGGCCGCCGTCGGGTGTGCGCAGGTCGCGGGGTTCGAGCGAGCCGCTGCCCGACGGCGCCAGGAGCAGCCCGCTCACGGCGTTGAGCGACGACTGCCGGACGGTGACGAGCTTGCCGTCGGTGGTGTACGCGACCGTGGAGACGCCGACGAGGTCGGCCAGCGTGCTGCCGCTCAGCTCGCGCAGGGCGCCGTCGGTGTCGGTGAGCTCGGCCTTGCGCAGGTCGTACTCTTCGCCGGTGTCGGTGCGCGTGATGCGGAGCGTGCCGAGTTCGTTCGAGCAGACGGCGTCGAAGAAGCGGGCCCGGTGCAGCCGGATCGGCGCGGGCCGGGCCCCGGCGGCGGGCAGCGGGTCGCCGCGCATGCCGACGATCGGGCCGTTGAACAGCAGCCGGCCGCGGGCCCGCAGCGGCAGCACGTGCGGCGCGGTCGCCTTGAGGGAAGCGGGCAGCCGGTACGGCTCCTCGGCGACGTCGATGGTGTGCCGCTCCGCCCACAGCTCGCGGTCGATCGCGGCGCTGACCAGCGCCGTCCCGCGGGCGGGCACGGCGAGGTAGGCCGATTCCGGATAGGCCGCGGGCGGCGGGAGCTCCGCGGTCGGGAAGGGCGCGGCGATGGTGGTGAACTCGAACCCGGCCCACCGCCGGCGCAGCAGCCGGACATCCCGGGTGAAGGTGGCGACGCCGAGCGCGAGCGCGACGACGGAGAGCACCACGCCGACGGCGCTCGGCAGGATGGTGACGACGCCGAGCACGACCCCCAGCCCCGACGCGGCGAGCGGCCACTCCCGGGCGCCGAGGAAGCCGAGGTAGTCCGCCTTCGCCCGGGCGCGGCGCGTCAGTTTTCCCATCGCCGCACTGTTTATCACGACGAAGACCCGGCGCGGGGCACGTTTACGCTTCCGCGTCCAGGTAGACCCAGTGGCCGTCCTCACGGCGGAAGCGGCTGTTCTCCTCCAGGAAGCCGTCCCGGCCGCGGTGGCGGTAGTGCGCCCGGAACTCGACGGTGCCCTCGGTCTGCAGCAGGCCGCCGCCGGTGCGGCCGAGGATCTCCAGCCGCGTCCACTCCTGGCCGGGGTCGAGCGCCAGCCGCTGCGGCCGGGTGTCCGGGTGCCAGGTGCGCAGCAGGTACTCGGTGTCGCGCAAGGCGAAGGCGCTGAACCGCGAGCGCATCAGCAGCTCGGCGGTGGGAGCGGTGAGCCCGCCGTCGTGGAACCGGCCGCAGCAGGCGGCGTAGGACTCGGTGAGGCCGCACGGGCACGGGGCGGGAGGCACCGGGGAATTGTGCCACGGAACCCCGGCGGGGACGACGTCCGTCCAATCGGGACTGACGGGCGCTAATCGGCGTTGACCGGCTCCCCGGTCTCCCGCGCTTCCTGCGCACCCCGCACCGCGAGCCGGTCGGCGCGCTCGTTCTCCGGGTGGCCCGCGTGGCCCTTCACCCACAGCCATTCGACCTGGTGCTCGCCGACCGCCGCGTCGAGGCGCTGCCACAGGTCCGCGTTCTTGACCGGCTCGCGCGCCGCCGTCTGCCAGCCGTTGTTCTTCCAGCGGGGCAGCCACTGCGTGATCCCGTTGCGGACGTACGTGCTGTCCGTGTAGACGCGGACCTGCGACGGCCGGGTCAGGCTCTCCAGGGCCCGGATCGGCGCGGTCAGCTCCATCCGGTTGTTCGTCGTCGGCGTGGCTTCGCCGCCGTACAGCTCGCGCTCGTGCCGCCCGTAGCGCAGCACCGCGCCCCAGCCGCCCGGTCCGGGGTTCCCGCTGCACGCGCCGTCGGTGTAGATCTCCACGTCCACGCGCAGACCCTACCGGTCGCGATCCTCGCTCCGGGCCGCCGCGCCGGGTTACCGTGGTGATCCGGAGGGGGAGCCATGAACGGGCACGACGAGGCGGCGGAGGGGGCGCTCCTGGCCTACCTCTCCGAAGACGATCGCGACTACCTGCTCGCCCGGGGCGTGCGCCGCCGGTTCCGGGCGAACGACTTCGTGCTCATGGAGGGCGACCCCTCCGACCACGTCCACGTGCTGGTTTCCGGCTGGGTGCGGGTCTCCACCGTCGTCGAAGACGGCCGCGAGGTGCTCTTCGGGCTGCGCGGTCCCGGCGAGGTGCTGGGCGATCTCGCGGCGATCAACGGCTGGGCGCGGACGGCGTCGTGCCGCGCGATCGAGCCCTGCACCGCCTTCCAGCTGACCGGCGCCCAGTTCCTCGCCGTCCTGCGGGCGCGGCCCGAAATCGCCATCGCGACGCTCAAGACCGTCGCCGTCCGGCTCCGCGCCGCGGAGTCCGCCCGGATCGACTCCGCCGCCTTCGACGTCAGCCGCCGCGTCGCGGTGGTCCTGGTCCGGCTGGCCGAGGAGCACGGCCGCCGCGTCCCGGAGGGCGTGGTCATCGAGGCCGCGCTGTCGCAGGCCGACATCGCCGCGCAGATCGGCGCCGCCCGGCGTACCGTCGCGCGGGCACTGGCCATGCTGCGGCAGCGGGGGATCGTCGAGACCGGCCGCCGCCGGATCCTCATCCGCCGGCCGCGCGTCCTGCGGGCCCTCGCCCGTTCTGAGCCAAACGGCACACAAGAGCCGTGACATCGGTCATCTGACGCACACCGTCACCCGGCGATTCTGGAGTCCGGCCGGAATTCACTTCGGATGCCACCGGCCGGATTTCATTTTCCAGCGAGGACGGGAAGTGCCCGCCGTGGACGACACCGCACCATTTCCACCCCGGTGAATTCGGTCTTCGCCGCGTTCGTGACCGGTGCCGCCGGCGGGTTTCTCGCGGTCACCGGAAACGCGGGCGGAGCCTGCCGTGCCGGCGTTCACGGCCTCGCACTGCTCCCTGGTGCAGCGATGAGGAGGTGCGTGGGATGGAGAGCCACTCGATCTGGGCCCTGATCTTCGGGGCGAACTGACCGTGGTGAGATCCGGCCGACCGGCTCGTGGGGGGCCGGCCGGCCGGGCATTCCGCGAATGCGGGTGTCCCGCATCTGTCATCCCCCGGCGGAACTTGCCGCTGGTAATGTGACAGCTCTTTCCGCCGACACGATCGGGAGGGGGTGGGATGACGCGGGAGAACTCGTTCCCGTTCGTGCGCGAACTGAACGAACTGCGCCGCGGCCGCGGTCTCGACGCGGCCGACCTGCACCAGCGGATCGGCCCGTGCCTGCGGCAGGCGTGCGGAATCGAAGACATCGACCAGCCCACCGCGGCCCGGCAGAAGCTCGTCCTGCGGCTCACCGAGCTGTGCGGACGGCTGCCCGCCGACCTGCGGCTGGCCGCGCTGGCGGCGCTCGGCCTGCACGAAGAGGCCGCGGGGGAGTTCCTCGACCGGCGGATCTCGTGGCTGGCCAGCGTCCTGGACCGCGACCCGCGCACCGCGCGCCGCCGGATCGACCTGGCGTTCCGCCGGCTCGACGAACTGCTCGGGGCGCCCGCGCCCGGCCGGGACAAGCACCCGCTGGCCGGCTGGTACGTCGAGTCGATGAAGGCGATGCTCCGCCTCGACCGCGAGCCGCCGGACCTGCAGGAGGAACGCCGGATCGTCGCGGAGGTCGACGAGCTCGACGAGCTGGTCCTGTCCTTCAGCGTGCCGGCCGAGCCGGGCAGCGACCCGGTGCCGGACATCACCGCCGACGTGCTGTTCGGCGGCGAAATCGTCGAAGCGCGCCAGGTCTCGGCGAGCCACGCGCAGTTCGTCATGCGGCTGCCGAGCCCGTTGCGGCTCGGCCAGCGCCACGAGTACGGCATCCGGTTCGCGCCGCGGCGCACGACACTGCGGCCGTACTACGTGATGACGCCGCTGCGCCGCTGCGAGGAGTTCTCGGTGCGGGTCCGGTTCGACCGCGCCGACCCGCCGTCGCGGGTGTGGCGGCTCAACGGCGTCCCCGGCCGGGTGATCGACGACGGCGTCGACTCGGGCGACGCGCTGACCGTCAACCGGGTCGGCGAGGTGGGGCTCGAGTTCCACGACCTGCACCAGGGGCTGAGCTACGGCCTCCAGTGGTCGTTCGACTCCCCGGAGGAGTGAGGCGCCGTGCGCACCGACCCGGTGGCCGCGACCGTCGTCCGGATCGGGATCGTCGCGCCGAGCCGCGGCCGCACCGCCCGTGCGGTGCACCTCGGGGTCACCCTGGACGCGGTGCTGGACGAGGTGTTCGAGCACGTCCCGGTGCCGTACCGCAGCCCGACGTGGTTCCGCAGGCCCGAGGGCGACAACACGACGCTGGTCATCCCGCCGACGGTGCCGCGGCGGTGGGTCGCGACGGGGCTCGTCGCGCTGCTGGACGACGCGCTGCGCCGCCGCAACCGCCACCTCAACGAGTTCGGCAGGCTGCGGCTGAGGCTGGCGGCCGACCACGGCGACGTCGTGCTGCGGCCGCCCTACTTCGGCGGTGCCGCGGTCGCGCTGGCGGTGTGGCTGTGCGAATCCGAAGTGCTGAAGGCGGCGATGGCGGCATCGCCGGAGGTGGACCAGCTGCTGATCGTCTCCGACCGGTTCCACGCCGCCGTGATCGACGAGCTGGACGCCGCGGCCTTCCGGCGGGTCGTCGTCCCGGCCGGCGGTGAGCGCGAAATCGCCTGGCTGGCGGACCGCCCGGATGCTGGGACGCGGAATACCGCCGCGGACGGTGGGTTGGCACCGTCGTAGGCGAGGAGAAAGGGGCCCGCGATGAGCACGTTCACGCAGGAGTGGCAGGACTGGAAGACCCGGCGCGAAACCGATCTGGCCGAGCCGCACGGCTGGCTGGCGCTGGTGTCGCTGGACTGGCTGACCGACGCGCCGCGCGAGTACCCCGGCATCCCCGGCCGCTGGTGGCAGGACGCGGACGCGGCGTACGTCGACCCGGCCGGTGCCCAGCTGTCCCACGACGGCTCCCCGATCACGGAGATCCGGCGCTTCGAGCTGGTCAACAGCGGCGCGGGCACCCGGGTCCTGGCCGGTGACGTCGAGATCGAGGTGGCCCGCCGCTCGGGATACCTGATCCGCGTGCATGACCCGAAGGCCGAGGTGCTGCGCGAGTTCCACGGCGTCCCGGCGTACGAGCCGTCGCCGTCGTGGGTGCTGTCCGGGCGGTTCGAGCCGTTCGACTCCCCGCGGCCCACGACGGTGGGTGCGGTGGTGGAGGGCTTGAGCCACGTCTACACGGCACCGGGCGTCGTCCGCTTCTCCCGCGACGGAGTGACGCATTCGCTGACCGCGTTCAACGGCAAGGACGGCGGGCTCAGCATCCTGTTCACGGACGAGACGAGCGGGGTCACGACGTACGCGGCCAACCGGTCGCTGCCGGTGGGCGCACCGGAGCCGGACGGGTCGGTGACCCTGGACTTCAACCGCGCGGTGAACCTGCCGTGCGCGTTCACCGACTTCGCGACGTGCCCGCTGCCGCCGGCGGGCAACCACCTGCCGTTCGCGGTCGAGGCGGGGGAGAAGATCCCGTACGAGCGCGGGTGACTCCCCCGCCGGCCGGTCAGTGGGCTACGTCGATGACGACGCGGTTGGGCCCGGTGAGCGTGAAGACGTTCACCGCGGTCCGCGACCGCACCCCGATCCCGATCGAGGTCTGCGCCTCGAAGTCCCCGGTGAGGGCGATGGCCATGACATTGGCGAGGTTCCGGGTCCGGAACTTCGCCGGCCCCGTGTAGGTGGGGTTCCCGTTGGCGTCGTGGGCGACGAGGGGATAGGCGGAGACGTTGATGAAGTACTCCCCGGTGAGCCACACGATCTCCCCGCTCGGGTCGGCGGTGAGCTCGTCGACGAGCTGGTAGTTGAGGTTACCGGGCACGGTCCCGGCGGACAGGTCGAGCACGATCCGGTCGAACCCGGGGTTGAGCCCGGTCCGGATGTTGATCAGGGCGGGCGTGGCGGCAGCGGCCTGAGCCGGTCCCGCGGCGGCGACGAGCGTCCCGGCGAGCAGCAGCGTGACGGCGACGAGCGCGCGTCTGATGGGTCTGGACATGTGGGCCTCCTGGCGGAGCGAACCGGTGGAAGTCCCAGCGCTGGGTCTGCTGGGGACGTCCGGTTCGTCCGGAAAGTTGCCCGGCGAGGCTCAAGCGTTACCCGGCTGCTCCGAACGGGGCTCGCGCCGCCCGGTCGACCCGGTCCAGCAGGTCTTCCGGCAGCCCGTCGCGCTCGCCGAGCCAGCGGCTCCACCGGCACAGCAGGGCCCGGAGCTCGGCCGCCGTTTCGCGCTCGTACGAGTCGTCGATGATCGCCAGCTGGTAGGCCAGCCGTTCCGGCGAGACGCAGTAGGTGGTCTGCGGCAGGATGCCGTCCTGCCACTCCTGCGCCACCATTTCGGTCAGCTCCGGGTCAGGCGGGCCGCCGTGCGCGCCGGTGTGCCACTCGGTGAATTCTTCGACGAGGGGAGTGCTGTCTTCGTCGAAGAAGGAACGCCGGGCGGGTACCGGGCAGGCGGTCGAGCGGAGGGCCGTGGCGAGGTCGTGGATCCGGCGCTCGGCGCGGAACCACTCGTCGGCCTGGTTCCGCGTTTCGTCGCCCATGGGCGTCCGGAAGTCGAGCTGGGCCAAGGCCCGTAGTTCGCTGCTCGACGTCACGCGTTCGAGTGGCGCTCCCGCCGCGGTGTCACCCACGGCCGAACGCCACGCTTCAGCCGCCGCCTCGACGTCGTCGTGGACGCCGGCGCCCGCGAGCCGGGGAAGGCCGCAGGCGTCCACGTCGAACAGGTACGCCACGGACGGTTCCTTCGCGAAGGCGTACTCCATGACGATCGCCAGGCGGGTGCCGAAGCGGTCTTCGAGCCGCCAGGCTTCGCGCCCGGCTTTCGGCTTGGCCATGCGCTGCAGCCAGGCGGGCTCGGCCCCCGCCACCCGCTTGGTCTGCTGCAGCTTCTGCCGCGTGGCCGGCACGGTTCCGGGCGGCCCGATCGCGGTCAAGCCGTGCAGGAGGTACCGGACCCCTTCACCGGCTTTCCCCTCGAGGAGCCGGATCGCCGCGTCGGCGGCGAGGGAACGGAACCAAAGCTCGACGTGCACGCCGGCGTCGTCGTGGACCATGCCGTGGAGCTCGGCGCCGACGAGCTCGGCCGTCGCCTGCTCCAGCTCGCGAGGACCGGCCGCCGTCTTCAGCTCCCCGGCGGAGTCGAGGATGCTCACCAGCCGCGCTCGCGCCACTCCGGCAGCTTCGGCCGTTCCGCGCCCAGGGTGGAGTCGTCGCCGTGGCCCGGGTAGAACCACGTCTCGTCCGGCAGTTCGGCGAAGATCCGCGACTCGACGTCGTCGAGCAGCGACGTGAAGTTCTCCGGCGACGCCGTCTTGCCCACTCCGCCCGGGAACAGCGAGTCCCCGGTGAACAGGTGCGGGTGACCTGACGGATCGCGGTACAGCAGCGCGATCGACCCCGGCGTGTGCCCCCGAAGGTGGATAACCGAAAGAGTGACCTCGCCCACCGACAGTGTGTCCCCGTGCTCCACCAGGAAGTCCGGCGGCACCGGCAGCGGCTCGGCGTCCAGCGGGTGGGCCGCCGTGTTCGCGCCGTTGGCGCCCGCCACCGCGCCCAGGGCCTGCCAGTGGTCCTGGTGCTGGTGGGTGGTGACGACCGTCTTCAGCGAAGGCCGGTCCGGGCCGTGGCCGATCAGGTCCGAAATGCGCTCCGGGTCGTTCGCCGCGTCCACGAGCAGGGCCTCGTTCGACGCACGGCACACCAGGAGGTACGTGTTGTTGTCCATCGGGCCGACGGACAGCTTGGTGATGGTCAGCGCGTCCAGGGTCCGCCGGGTGGCGTCGCCGCCCGGGTCGACGTGCCCGGTGTAGGTCTCCACGATGTTCACCGGGCACACGGTAGTCGTTGCGTTCCAAGCGGTTCCACCCGCACAGGCGCTCGCGCGGCCCGCCACGTAGGCTTCCGGGCGACCCCGCCAGCCGACCCCAGGACGACCGTGCCCACCTCCCCGACGCCGCGCCGGATCAGCTGGGACCTCCTCCGCGTCGTCGCGGTCTTCGCGGTGATCCTCGGGCACGTCACCCACCAGGGCGCCCTTCTCCATCCCGAGCTGACGGGGTACCCCGTGCGGGTGACAGCGCAGTTCGGTGCGGCGATCCTGCTCGTCATCTCCGCGTTCTTCGTGTGCGCGAGCCTCCGCAAGGGGCACCCGCGCCGGTGGCTGTGGAACCGCGTCGCGCGGCTCGTGCCCGCCTACCTCGTCGCCGTCCTCGTGACCTACGTCGTGACGCGGTGGGCGGCCATCTCCTTCAGCGGCCTGCCCTACCCACCCGGCGTCACCGGCTTCCTCTTCGGCGTGCCGCCGGGACCGCCGGCCGACCCCTCGCCGTGGTACATCCCGACCGGGCTGGACCTGGTCGCCAACCTCGGCATGGTGCAGGAGTGGGGCATCCGCTGGGACGCCTTCTACTACCTCGACGGCTCCTACTGGACGCTGCCCGTACAGCTGATGGCCTTCACCGGCGCGGCCCTGCTGTGGCCGCGGTCGTGGCGCACCCACCGGCTGACCGTAGCCCTGCTGTGGGCGCTGATCCTGGTTCCGCTCGCGCTCCGGTTCCTCGTCTTCCCGCCGGGGACGGCGGGCCCGGTCGTCGAGACCTTCTACTACGGCCTGGGCCTGCACCGGCTGCACGTCTTCGCCATCGGGATCGCGATCTGGCTGTGGTCGCGGCGACGCCTGAAGACCTGGCACGCCGCTCTGTTCGTGGCCGCCGCGGTCGCCGCGCAGGACCTGCAGGTGTTCCCGCTGCACCGGGCGCTGCCGCAGGACGCCGAGCGCTGGCCGTCCACGATCGGGTTCGCCGTGCTGCTCCTGCTGGTCTGCCTGGCCGCCCGCGGCCCGGACTGGCGGTTCCCGGGACTCGCGCGAATCGCCCCGGCCGTCACCTGGCTCGCGGGCATCTCGTATGGTCTTTATCTGGTGCACCAGGAACTGGGTTACGTCCTGGCCCGCGCGCTCCTGAACGTCGGCGTCCCCGGCTGGCTGCGGCTCCCCGCGGTCCTGGCCGCCGCGGTGCTGGCGGGCTGGGCGGTCACCGCGGGGGTCGAACGCCCGGCCCACCGGTGGCTCACCAGACGCCGGAAGCCCGAAGAACCGCAGGTCAAGGACGCGGAACCCGTTTTTGTCGGTGGTGGCTCGTAGCATGGTTCGCGGCCACCCGTGCAGCTTGACACCCGGGTCGGCGACCGCAGCTGAAGAAGACATTGAGAGGACCCTGGCGTGGCTGATCGCCTCGTTGTTCGCGGTGCCCGCGAGCACAACCTCCGCGGCGTGGATCTCGACCTGCCCCGCGACAGCCTGATCGTGTTCACCGGCCTGTCCGGGTCCGGGAAGTCGAGCCTCGCCTTCGACACCATCTTCGCCGAAGGCCAGCGCCGCTACGTCGAGTCGCTGTCGGCGTACGCCCGCCAGTTCCTCGGGCAGATGGACAAGCCGGACGTCGACTTCATCGAGGGCCTCTCGCCCGCGGTGTCGATCGACCAGAAGTCCACCTCGCGCAACCCGCGTTCGACCGTGGGCACGATCACCGAGGTCTACGACTACCTGCGCCTGCTCTACGCCCGCGCCGGCAAGGCGCACTGCCCGACGTGCGGCGAGGCGATCAGCAAGCAGACCCCGCAGCAGATCGTCGACCAGGTGCTCGCCATGGAGGAGGGCACCCGCTTCCAGGTGCTCGCCCCGGTGGTCCGCGGCCGCAAGGGCGAGTACGTCGACCTGTTCGAGAACCTGCAGCAGCAGGGCTACGCGCGCGTGGTCGTCGACGGCACGGTCCACGCGCTCACCGACCCGCCGAAGCTGAAGAAGCAGGAGAAGCACCAGATCGGCGTGGTCATCGACCGGCTCACGGTGAAGGCGGCCTCGCGGCAGCGGCTCACCGACTCGGTCGAGACGGCGCTGCGGCTGGCCGACGGCCTGATCGAGCTGGAGTTCGTCGACCTGCCGGAGAACGACCCGCACCGCATCCGCGGCTTCTCCGAGAACCTGGCCTGCCCCAACGGCCACCCCCTCGCCATCGAGGACCTCGAGCCCCGCTCGTTCTCCTTCAACTCGCCCTACGGCGCCTGCCCCGAGTGCACCGGCATCGGCATCCGCAAGGAGGTCGACCCGGAACTGGTGGTGCCGGACGACGAGCTGTCGCTGGCCGAGGGCGCGATCGCGCCGTGGTCGGGCGGCCAGAGCGCGGACTACTTCATCCGGCTGCTGGAGTCGCTGTCGGAGACCATCGGCTTCCGCATGGACACGCCGTGGCGGCGGCTGCCCGCACGCGCCCAGAAGGCGGTGCTGCACGGCGTCGACGAGCAGGTCCACGTCCGCTACAAGAACCGCTACGGCCGCCAGCGCTCGTACTACGCCAACTTCGAGGGCGTCATCCCGTTCCTCGAACGGCGCCAGGAGCAGACCGAGTCCGAGTACATGCGCGAGCGGTACGAGGGCTACATGCGCGAGGTGCCGTGCCCGGCCTGCCAGGGCACCCGGCTCAAGCCGGAGATCCTCGCGGTGACGCTGGCGCACAAGACCCGCGGCGACATGTCCATCGCCGAGGTCTGCGCGCTGTCCATCGCGGAGGCGTCGCAGTTCCTCGACGAGCTGGAGCTGGGGCAGCGCGAAGCGATGATCGCCGGCGCGGTGCTCAAGGAGATCCAGGCGCGGCTGCGCTTCCTGCTCGACGTCGGCCTGACGTACCTCTCGCTCGACCGCGCGTCGGCGACGCTGTCGGGTGGCGAGGCGCAGCGCATCCGGCTGGCGACGCAGATCGGTTCGGGCCTGGTCGGCGTGCTGTACGTGCTCGACGAGCCGTCGATCGGCCTGCACCAGCGCGACAACCACCGGCTGATCGAGACGCTGACCCGGCTGCGCAACCTGGGCAACACGCTGATCGTCGTCGAGCACGACGAGGACACCATCCGCTCCAGCGACTGGGTGGTCGACATCGGCCCGGGCGCGGGCGAGCACGGCGGCCACATCGTCCACAGTGGACCGTACAAGAAGCTGCTCAAGAGCAAGGACTCGCTGACCGGGCAGTACCTGTCCGGCCGCCGCAAGATCGAGGTGCCGGCGATCCGGCGCCCGGTCGACAAGAAGCGGCAGCTGACCGTCGTCGGCGCGCGGGAGCACAACCTGCGCGGCCTGGACGTCTCGTTCCCGCTCGGCTGCCTGGTCTCGGTCACCGGCGTCTCCGGCTCGGGCAAGTCGACGCTGGTCAACGACATCCTCGCGACCGTGCTGGCGAACAAGCTCAACGGCGCCCGCCAGGTGCCGGGCCGCCACACCCGGGTCAACGGCCTGAACAACGTCGACAAGCTCGTGCGCGTCGACCAGTCGCCGATCGGGCGGACCCCGCGGTCCAACCCGGCCACCTACACGGGTGTCTGGGACCACGTCCGCAAGCTGTTCGCCGCGACCACCGAGGCGAAGGTCCGCGGCTACCAGCAGGGCCGGTTCTCGTTCAACGTCAAGGGCGGCCGCTGCGAGGCGTGTGCCGGCGACGGCACGATCAAGATCGAGATGAACTTCCTGCCGGACGTCTACGTCCCCTGCGAGGTCTGCAAGGGCGCCCGGTACAACCGGGAGACCCTCGAGGTGCACTACAAGGGCAAGACGGTCTCGGACGTGCTCGACATGCCCATCGAGGAGGCCGCGGAGTTCTTCGAGCCGATCAAGGCCATCCACCGCCACCTGCAGACGCTGGTGGACGTCGGCCTCGGCTACGTCCGGCTCGGCCAGCCGGCGCCGACGCTGTCCGGCGGTGAGGCGCAGCGCGTCAAGCTGGCCAGCGAGCTGCAGAAGCGCTCGACGGGCAAGACGGTGTACATCCTCGACGAGCCGACCACCGGCCTGCACTTCGAGGACATCAACAAGCTGATCGGCGTGATCAACGGGCTGGTCGACAAGGGCAACTCGGTGATCGTGATCGAGCACAACCTCGACGTGATCAAGACCTCCGACTGGATCATCGACATGGGCCCGGAGGGTGGCTCCGGCGGTGGCACGGTGGTCGCCGAGGGCACGCCCGAGCACGTGGCCGGGGTCGAGGGCAGCTACACGGGCGAGTTCCTGCGCCACGTCCTGACGGCCGAGTAGCGAGTCCGTGAAGGCCTCCTTCCCGGCTCTTAAAGCCGGGAAGGAGGCCTTCACGGCTTTGAAGCCTTCCCGGTGGTCTGGTGGACCACCGGGGAGAGCGGGCCGTAGTACAGCGTCCGGAGCCGGTAGGCCGATTTCTCCTCGCCGGGCAGCAGCGAGAGCGCGCAGGTCGTCACGTCCGGGTCGGTCACCTCGACCGGGTCGAAGTCCGGCGCGCCCGGACGGCGGATCTCCAGGAGGAACCCGGCTTCGTCGCTCGTCCGGTCGGTCCACGTGAACGTCACCGTGTCGCCGGACGTCACCGCGTGCAGTTCCGTCGAGACCGGACCGGTGTACGGCCGCACCCGGTAGTAGAACGGCGTCTCCGGGATCAGGTCCGGGTGGTGGTAGCTCGTCACGTGCGCCGGCAGGAAGCGCAGCGTCGTCCACGGCCCGGCCGGGTCGTTGGCGTACTCGACGCGGTGCCCCGCGTCGTCGTCCGGCCAGCTGAGCACCACGTCCGTGGGCGAGGTCAGGGTCGCCGTGAACGAAGGCGCGGAAGCGGAGCAGCCCGCGGCCAGCAGCGCGGCGAGCACGAGGGGTTTCGCGGACACGACGGCCTCCCGGACGGGCGAGGGCGGCGGTGCGAACGTGATCAGCCTAGGAACGTGCCCGCACGGCGACAAGATCATGCCGATCACCGGGACACACCAATCCGCCGGCGAACCGGCACCGAACCGCCCGAAACCGGGGTGAACCGTTTCGCGCGGGCAGCCGTGTCTGAGGTGTCGAGGTCCGCCGGACGGCGGTGCCGCCCTCACCGAGGAGAGAACGTCATGAACCGTATCGGGCCGGTCGTCGCCAGCGCCGTCGCGCTGGTCGCCGTCGCCACGTTGTCGGCCTGCAGTGACATGGCCGACGGGGCCCAGGGGCCGCAGCACGGCCAGCCGGGGCACAAGATGCTCCAGGTCGGCATGGTCAACGGTGTCGGCGCGGTGGTCACCGACGCCGACGGCAAGACGCTCTACCGGTTCGACAAGGACCTGTCGCAGCCGCCGACGTCCAACTGCGACGGCGACTGCGCGGCGAAGTGGCCGCCGATGCTCGCCGGGGTGGCGACGCCGATGCTCAAGGGCATCTCGGACACCCAGGTCGGCACGGTGACGCGCAAGGACGGCACCAAGCAGATCACGCTCAACGGCTGGCCGCTGTACGAGTGCGCGAGCGACAAGGCGGCGGGCGACATGAACGGCCAGGGCATGGGCGGCACGTGGTTCGCCGTGGCCCCGGACGGCAGCAAGATCACCGCGGGCGGCAAGGCCGGCGGGGCAGGGTCCTGACGGACGACGGGTTTCCGGGCAGAACGAGGAAGGACGGGCAGCCGATGAACACCATGGTCGCGCTGCGCTCGGCGCACGCACCGCCGGTGACACTGGGGGTTGCACTACTGTCCTCGACGACTCAGAACACCGTCGGGAGGACGAGGGTGGCCATAGGAGGCAGGCGGCCTAAGAAGGCCAAAGGCGAAGACCTCATTCGGCAGCTGTACGCCGAACACGGGCGAAGCCTGCTGGCCTACGCGACGAGGCTGACCGGTGATCGGGCGGCAGCCGAGGACGTGGTCCAGGAGACGCTGGTCCGAGCGTGGAAGCACGCGGACGATCTGCAGAACGACGGAAAGGGCTCGGTGCGCGGCTGGTTGCTGACCGTCGCGCGCAACCTGGTCACCGACCGGGCACGCGCCCGTGCGGCACGGCCACAAGAGGTGGCCGAACCGGCCGAAGGCGTGCCGACCCCGGCCGTCGAGCGGGACCACGCCCAGGGCGTGGTCGACTCGATGACCGTGCTCGGGGCGATGGACGGGCTGTCCAACGAGCATCGAGAGGTCCTGGTGGAGATCTACTACCGGGGACGGACGGTGGCCGAAGCGGCGAGAACACTGGGCGTCGCACCGGGTACCGTGAAATCAAGGTCTTACTACGCACTACGAGCACTCAGAGCAGCGATGATTTCGAGCGGAACGGAGGTGGCGCGATGAACTCGGTGGACGAGAGTCACACGCAGCTCGGCGCGTACGCCCTCGGCGCGCTCGACGCGGCGGAGGCGGCCGACTTCGAGCGGCGGCACCTGCAGACCTGTGCGCAGTGCCGGTTCGACCTGAACGAACTCGTGGCGTTGCGCGAGTCGCTCGACGAGGTACCGCCCGAGGCGTTCCTCGACGGGCCGCCCGAGGGCGGGGACCTGCTGCTGCAGAAGACCCTGCGCCGGGTGCGCGACGAGGAAGAGCGCGTGGTTCCGCCGGCCCGTGCGCCACGCCGGGGCCTGGCCCTGGTCGCGGCGGCGGTGCTGGTGGTGGCCGCCCTCGGCGGCGGCGTGCTGGTGGGCCGTCAGACCGGCTCGACCGGTCCGGACGTCGCGCTGCCCGTGCCGCCGACGGAGGTCCCCGGCACGAAGAACGTCGAAGGCCGGGACCCCACGACGGGGGTGCAGCTGGCTGCGTCGGTCAGCCCGTTCCAGGGCTGGGTCCGGGTGAACGTGGCCGTGAAGGGCGTGCACGCGGGCGAGAAGTGCCTGCTGCAGGTCACGACCAAGAACGGCCAGTCGGTGACCGCGGGCAGCTGGCAGGTGTCCGAGAAGTGGGAGAGCCAGGGCTTCTCGCTCGACGGGTCCGCGCTGGTCGCGCCCGACGACGTGAAGTCGGTCGACATCGTCACGGTGGACGGCCGGAAGCTGGTCTCGGCCCAGGTGTGACGAGCGTGACGGGCGCGCGCTACCGGTTCCGCAGCACGTGGCTGCTGCCCGGAACCGCGCCCGAGCGGGTGTTCGGCGTGGTCACCGACCTCGCCGGCTACCCGAGGTGGTGGTCGGACGTCCGCGCGGTCCGCCGCGTGGACGACGACACCGCCGAACTGGTCTGCCGGTCCCGGCTGCCGTTCCGGCTCGTCGTCCGGATGCACCGGGACCACCAGGACGAGCGCACGGGCCTGATGCGGGTCAGGCTCAGCGGCGACCTCGACGGGACCCTGGCGGGAGCGGTCCGCGCGGCGGGCGCGGGCACGCTGCTGGAAATCACCCAGGACGTCCAGGCCCGGAAGAAGTTGCTGCGGCGCCTCGACACGGTGGCCCGGCCGCTGTTCCGCGCGAACCACGCGCTGATGATGCGGCGGGGCCACCGTGGGCTTTCGGCCTACCTGACGTGATCGGAACGCCGACACACGTGATTGAGAGGTCGACTCGCGTGATTGAAGGGTCGACACGGCGGGGCGGGCATGAACGGCCCGCGAGGGTGTCGGGAAGCAGTTGGTGGGCCGGGCGCACCTGCAGTCAGCGGCCACGACGCACCCCCAGCACCGGCTGCC